>CAIQNH010000257.1 GCA_903873135.1 uncultured Actinomycetes bacterium | reverse complement strand
CCAGTCAGGGAACATTTCCAACATTTTGATTTTTCCGGCGTGGGTTGCTTACTGTTACAATCTCAATAGCGAGGCCTTGGCTGGGCCGCAAGCCGGGGCCTTCTTCTTGCCTTTCGCCGGCGGCGGCGGTGGCCAGGCCGGGACCGACGGCCTGCCGGGCCTCTGCACCAGCGGCGGTGGACCGGCCGTCAACGGCGTGTCCGGCACGAACGGTGCGTCCGGTACCAACGGCTCCGGTGGCACCGGCGGTGCCGCCGGTGCGGCCGGTGGCACCGGCAACCTGGGCGGCAACGGTCTGCCCGGCGGTGGCGGCGGCGGTGGCGGCGCCAACGACTGCAACATCGACGACGCCGGTGCCGGTGGTGGCGGCGGTGGCGCCGGTGGCGCCCGTGCCGTGTCCGGTGGCGCCGGCGGAGCGGCGGGTGCCAACTCGGTGGCGCTGCGCCTCCAGAACTCCTCGCCGGGTCTGATCGGGATCTCGGTCACCCTCGGCACCGGTGGCCGTGGCGGCAACGGCGGCGCCGGTGCAGCAGGTCAGCCGGGTGGCCCCGGTGGTCCCGGCGGTGCGGCCTTCGAGCGCGGTGGCGCCGGCGGTGCCGGCGGTGCGGGCGGTGCCGGCGGCGCCTCGGGTGCCGGTGGTGGTGGCGGTGGCGGTGCGGCCATCGGGGTCTCGCGGGACGCTGCGAGCGCTCCGGCTGGTTCGCCGACCTTCACCGGCGGTACCGGTGGCCCCGGTGGCACCGGCGGCAACACCGGTGCCACGGGCCTGGTCCAGAACTCCGTGGTCGCCTGAGCGACCCCTCCGGCTGCGGCCGGAGTCACCTGATCCGACGACGCTGGGGGCCTCCGGGCCCCCGGCTCGCGTCGAGGCGGCCGGTGCCCGGGTCAACCGGGGCGTCCTCCGGCGGTAGCGTGCGCGCATGACTGCACCTGAGGCACCACCACTGTCCGGTCGGAGCGCCGTCGTGACCGGAGGCGGGAGCGGCATCGGACTGGAGTGCGCCCGCCGACTCGTCCGTGACGGAGCGTCGGTCGTCCTCACCGGCCGGACCCCGGAGCGACTCGAGGCGGGCGCTGCGAGCCTGCAGGCCGACCTGGCCCCGGGGGCCAGGGTGGTGACCTCGACGGGTGACACGACCGACGAGGAGGCGGTCGCCGCTGCGGTCGCCGCCGCCGACTCGCTCGCTCCGATCGCGTTCGCCGTCGCCTCCGCAGGCCGGGGTGGCCTCGGACCGATCGTCACCACCCCGCTGGAGGAGTGGACCGACGTCCTCGCCACCAACGCCACGGGAACGTTCCTGCTGTTCAAGCACGCCGGAGCGGCCATCGCGGCGCGCGGTGGAGGTTCCATGGTGGCGATCTCGTCGATCGCCGCCGCCGTGACACACCCGTTCATGGGTCCGTACTGCGTGTCCAAGGCGGCGATCGACGCGCTCGTCCGACAGGTCGCCGACGAGCTCGGTCGTGCGGGTGTCCGGGTGAACTCGGTCCGTCCCGGGATCGTCGACACCGACCTGGTCTCGATGATCATGGACGACGAGGCGGTGATGGACTCGTACCTGACCAACATGCCGGTGTCGCGGACCGGTCACGTCGACGACGTCGCCGCCGCCGTGAGGTTCCTGCTCGGTCCGGAGTCGGGCTGGGTGACCGGCACGTCGATCAGCGTCGACGGTGGACACCACCTGCGACGTGGTCCGGACTTCGAGCCGGCGGCCCGGGCGTTCTTCGGCGACGACGCCGTGGAGGGCCGGGTGCCGCCCCACGGCACCGCCTGAGGGACCCGTGCCCGGATCGAGCGAGGAGGACCGACACGTGGACGGACGACCCGAGGTCGACCTGCTCGACGGGGACTTCCACGCCGGCGACCCACACCCCACGTGGGCGTGGATGCGCGCCCACGAGCCGGTCTACTGGGACTCGACCAACGAGCTCTGGGCGGTCACTCGCTACGACGACGTGGTCGAGGTCGAACGACGCAAGGACCTCTTCACCAGCGCCGACCAGGACAAGGGTGGCTACCGGCCGAACATCCCGGCCGACCCGGCCATGATCGGGCTCGACGACCCGCACCACCAGATCCGTCGGAACCTGGTGGCGCGCCGATTCACCCCGCGGGCGGTCGGCACGTGGGAGGACCACGTTCGGTCGACGGTCGGCCGGTTGCTCGACGAGGCGCTCGCGCACGGCGGTCCGGTCGAGGTGGTCAGCGAGATCGCGGCACCACTCCCGGCCGAGATGATCGGACTGCTCCTCGGCTTCCCCGAGGAGATGTTCCCGTCGCTGCAGGAGTGGTCGGAGCGCACCATCACGCTCGGCGGCGGACCGCGCTACTTCACCGACGACGGCATGGTGGCGGCCATGGAGTTCGCCGCGGCGTCGGCCGAGCTCTACGAGGCCAAGCGGGCCTGCCCGGCCGACGACGTGGTGTCGGTGTGGACGACCGCCTCGGTGCCGGGCCACGAGTTCGGCGTCGACCAGGTGATCTCGGACTGCCTGCTCCTCCTCGACGGCGGTGCGGAGACCACCCGGACCGTCATCGCCCGGGCCATGATCGAGCTGGCGCGCCGACCGGACCAGTGGGAGCTGCTCCGCTCGGGGGCCGACGTGTCGGTGGCGGTCGAGGAGTTCATCCGTTGGGTGACCCCGATCCACAACATGTGCCGGGTGGCGCTCAGCGACGTGGAACTGGGCGGTGTCACCGTCGGTCGGGGCGAGCAGGTGGTGCTGTGCTACACGTCGGCGAACCGCGACGAGGCCTACTTCGAGCGGGCGGACGAGCTGGACCTCACCCGCTCGCCGAACCACCACCTGAGCTTCGGGTTCGGCACGCACTTCTGTCTGGGGTCGTCGCTGGCCCGTCTGGAGATCCGGGTGTTCCTGGAGGAGCTGCTGGCGCGTGTCCAGCGGCTCGACCTGCACCCGGACTCGATCGTCGAGATGCCCAATGCCTTCGTCTACGGGCTGAAGGCGGCGACGCTCGACCTGGTGCCCGCCTGAGCGGACGGCTCAGTACTCGAGCGTGGGCTCGGTGCCCTCGGGCAGGCAGATCGACTTGGCCTCGAGGAACTCCTCGAGACCCTCGCGGCCCAGCTCACGACCCACACCGGAGCTCTTGAAGCCGCCGAACGGTGCGGTGAACTCCATGGAGAACCCGTTGACGGTGTAGGTGCCGGTGCGCACCCCACGCGCCACCTGCAGGGCCCGGTCCACGTCGCTCGACCACACCGAGCCCGACAGCCCGTAGTCGCTGTCGTTGGCGATCCGCACGGCGTCGGCGTCGTCGTCGAAGGGGATCACGCACAGGACCGGTCCGAAGATCTCCTCCTGGGCGATGCGCATCCCGTTGTCCACGTCGGCGAAGACGGTGGGCTCCACGAACCAGCCGGTGTCGAACCCGTCGGGCCGCCCACCCCCGGTGGTGACGCGGGCGCCCTCCTCCACGCCGGCCCGGATGTAGCCCTCGACGCGGTCGCGCTGCCGCTCGGCGACGAGCGGACCGATCGCCGTCCCCATGTCGGCCGGGTCACCGACGGTCATGGCCGCCGTGCCGGCGGTGACGGCGTCGACGACCTCCTGGTAGCGGCTCCGCGGCGCCAGGATCCGGGTCTGGGCCACGCAGGCCTGCCCGTTGTTCATCAGCGATCCGAGCGGCAGGAGCGACTCGACCGCGGCCTCCACGTCGACGTCGTCGAGGAACACCGCCGCAGACTTGCCGCCGAGCTCCAGCGTGCAGCGCTTGAGCTGCTCGCCGCAGATGCCCCCGATGCGACGTCCGGCGGCGGTCGAGCCGGTGAAGCTCACCTTGTCCACGCCCGGGTGGCGGACCAGGTACTCGCCGACCTCGCGGTCGGCCGGCACCACGTTGAACACGCCGGCGGGGATGCCGGCGGCCTCGACGCACTCGGCGAGCAGCAGCGCGTCGAGCGGCGTCTCGGGTGCCGGCTTCACCACGAGCGCCGAGCCGGACGCCAGCGTCGGCGCGAACTTCAGCATGGTGATGAACAGCGGGACGTTCCACGGGATGATCCCGGCGACCACGCCGACGGGCTCCTGGCGCACGATCGCAGGGGAGAGCATCCCCTGCCGCAGCTCCTCGAACGGGTAGGTGCGGGTGAGGTCGGTGAAGAACTGCAGCACCATCGTGGCGGCACCCACCTGACCCAGCTGGCTGAACAGGGTGGGGCAGCCGTTCTCGGCGGTGATGAGGTCGGCGAACTCGGTGAACCGCAGCGCGACCTGCTCGCCGAGCGCGGCCATCAGGTCCGCCCGCTCGGCTGCAGTGGTCGAGCCCCACGGACCGCTGAGCGCGGCACGGGCGGCATCCACGGCCCGGTCGACGTCGGCCTCGGCGGCCTCGGGTGCGGTCCCGACGACGCTCAGGTCGAACGGGTTGACGACGGTGAACGTGCGGTCGCTGGCGGGGGCGACCCACTGGCCGCCGATGAAGAGCTGGTCGTAGCTGGACATGGGCCGCACGCTACCGGTCCCGCAACGCACGTCGCCTACCGTGTGG
>CAIQNH010000256.1 GCA_903873135.1 uncultured Actinomycetes bacterium | reverse complement strand
GTGGGCCGAGCAGGACACCTACGCGTTCGACCGCACCGCCACCCGGGAGCAGGTGTTCTCGATCGACACGCCACCGCCGACCGCCTCGGGGTCGCTGCACGTCGGCCACGTCTTCTCCTACACCCACACCGACACCGTCGCCCGCTACCAGCGCATGCGCGGCATGGAGGTCTTCTACCCGATGGGGTGGGACGACAACGGCCTGCCCACCGAGCGTCGGGTCGAGAACTACTACGGGGTGCGCTGCGACCCGACGGTCCCCTACGACCCGTCGTTCTCGCCGCCGGCCGAGCCGCCGTCGAACCGGCGCGACTTCGTCCCCGTCAGCCGCCCGAACTTCATCGAACTATGCGAGCAGCTGCTGGTGGTCGACGAGCAGGCGTTCGAGCACGTCTGGACCCGACTCGGCCTGTCGGTCGACTGGTCCTCGACCTACGCCACCATCGACGAGGCCTCCCGCCGGGTGAGCCAGCGGGCGTTCCTGCGCAACCTGGAGCGCGGCCAGGCGTACTCGCAGGAGGCGCCGAGCCTCTGGGACGTGACGTTCCAGACCGCCGTGGCGCAGGCCGAGCTCGAGGATCGCGAGCGACCCGGCGCGTACCACCAGCTGGCGTTCCACCGGACCGACGGCGGCGGTGACGTCCTCATCGACACCACCCGTCCCGAGCTCGTCGTGAGCTGCGTGGCGCTCGTCGCGCACCCCGACGACGAGCGGTACCGCCCGCTGTTCGGCTCGACGGTGACCACGCCGGTGTTCGGTGTGGAGGTCCCGGTGCACGCGCACCCGCTGGCCGAGCCCGACAAGGGCACCGGCATCGCCATGATCTGCACCTTCGGCGACACGACCGACGTGGTGTGGTGGCGCGAGCTCGACCTCCCGATGCGCGCCGTGGTGGAGCGGGACGGCCGCTTCACCGGGTCCACACCGGACTGGCTGGAGGACGGCGAGGCCCGGGAGCGCTACGGGCGCATCGCCCGCAAGGCGCCCGGGGGTGCTCGCGAGCAGATGGTGGCGATGCTCACCGAGACCGGCGAGCTGGTCGGCGACGTCCGGCCGATCAGCCACGCGGTGAAGTTCTTCGAGAAGGGCGACAAGCCGCTCGAGATCGTGACGTCACGCCAGTGGTACATCCGCAACGGCGGGCGGTCCGACGAGCTCAGGGCCGAGCTGCTCGCCCGCGGCGCCGAGCTGGTCTGGCACCCCGACCACATGCGCCACCGCTACGACAACTGGGTGCAGGGCCTCAACGGCGACTGGCTGGTCTCCCGCCAGCGGTACTTCGGCGTGCCGTTCCCGATCTGGTACCCGGTGCTCGAGGACGGGTCGGTCGACCACGACCACCCGATCCTCCCCGACGAGTCCTCCCTCCCCGTCGACCCGCAGGCCGAGTGCCCGCCCGGGTTCAGCGAGGCGCAGCGCGGCGAGCCGGGCGGGTTCGTGGGCGATCCGGACGTCATGGACACCTGGGCCACGTCGTCGCTCACACCGCAGATCGCCTGCCGGTGGGAGGACGACGCCGACCTGTTCGCCCGTACATTCCCCATGGACCTGCGTCCGCAGGGCCACGACATCATCCGGACGTGGCTGTTCTCGACCGTCCTGCGCAGCCACGACGAGTTCGGCTGCGTGCCGTGGTCGAACGTGGCGCTGTCGGGGTGGATCCTCGACCCGGACCGCAAGAAGATGTCGAAGTCCAAGGGCAACGTGGTCACCCCGCTCGGCCTGCTCGAGCAGCACGGGTCCGACGCCGTGCGCTACTGGGCGGCCTCCGGCCGTCCCGGCACCGACACCGCGTTCGACGAACAGCAGATGAAGGTCGGCCGGCGGCTGGCCATCAAGTTGCTGAACGCCTCGAAGTTCGCGCTGGGCTTCGGGGCGGTCGACCCGTCCACGCCGGTGACCGAGGCCCTCGACCGGGCGATGCTGGCGACGCTCGCCGATCTGGTCGACGACGCCACCCGCGCCTTCGACGACTTCGACTACGCCCGGGCCCTCGAGCGGACCGAGCAGTTCTTCTGGCGGTTCTGCGACGACCACCTGGAGCTGGTCAAGACCCGCGCCTACGGCGAACGTGACGCCGAGCAGCAGTCGGCGGCCACCGACTCCGCCCGGGCTGCGCTCGCCGCTGCGCTCTCGACACTCCACCGACTCCTGGCGCCGTTCCTCCCCTTCACCTGCGAGGAGGTCTGGTCGTGGTGGATGGAGGGCTCGGTGCACACCGCCGCGTGGCCCACCGCCGACGAGCTGCGCCACCTCGCCGGTGCGACCGGCTCCACCGGCGCACCCGAGACGCTCGCGGTGGCCGGCGCCGTCCTGAGCGAACTGCGCGGCGCCAAGTCCGCCGCCAAGGTCGGCATGCGGGCGGTGATCGAGCGGGCCGAGGTCGTCGACGACCCGGCGAGGCTCGCCATGTTGCGCACCGTGCTCGACGACCTCGGCGAGGCCGGACGGGTCCGGGAGTTCGTGCTCACCGAGGGCGAGGCGCTCTCGGTGACCTGCACGCTCGCACCCGAGGACGACTGAGCCGACCCGACGGGCGGCACCCGGGGTGACTCAGCGGGCGGCGGCGCCCGGGATCACGGCGTGGGCGAGGGTGATGCCGTTCGCGTCGAAGGCACCGAGCACCCGCAGGCGGAACTCGCGCTCCACCTCGAACTGCGCAGCGGGCTCGGTGTCGCACAGCGCCCGGAGCGTGATGCCCGTCGGGTCGATGAGCAGGACGCCGAGGACCTCCACGTCGCCGGTGATCCGGTCGGACCACGTCTCGTCGGACCGGAGCGCCTCGCCGACCTGCGCCAGCACCGACACGGCCAGCTCCACGTCGGTCTCCGGGACCACGACCACGTCGACCACGGCACGCGACCAGCTCTGCGACTTGTTGCCGACCGACAGCACCTCCCCGTTGGCGATGTGCCAGACGGTGCCGTTGACGTCGCGGACGCGGGTGGAGCGCAGCGTCACCCGCTCGACCACACCCTGGACCGGCGCGCCGCAGTCGACGATGTCGCCCACCCCGTAGCGGTCCTCGACCACGATGAAGAACCCGGCGAGCATGTCGCGCACCAGGGTCTGCGCTCCGAAGCCGAGCGCCACCCCCACCACGCCCGCCGAGGCCAGGATCGCCGGGAGGCTGGCCCCGAGCTCGGCCAGGATCAGTGCGGCGGCGACGATCACCACGACGATCGACGCCACGGAGCGCGCGATCGCGGTGACCGTCTCGGTGCGGGCCTGGAGCCGGCTGGACGATCCACCGAAGCGCACCTCGTCCGGGATGAACTCGCCGAGCCGGTCGGCGCTCGCGATCATGCGCAGCCCGACCCTGCGGATTCCCCAGCGGAGCAGCACGTTGACGATCCAGGCGCCGACGAGGATCAGCGGGACGACGACGGCCTGGTGGGGGGTGCGCTCCGCGATGGACTGGACGTCGACACCCACGACCCCGGCCGGCCAGCTCGACGCAGCGGTCGCGGTCACGTTCCGAGCGTAGCGACGGCCCCACGGAGGCCGGCGGACCCGGAGCATCCCCGGTGGTGGTGGCGCCTGTCACTACCGTGCGTGGTGATGGCCCTGTTCGGAGCCCGCCGTCGACGGCTGGTGGAGGGGGCTCGTGCCCGGGCCGTTGCCGAGCACGAGGCGCTCCTCGACGCCAGCGGCGTCGTGCTGGTCGGCGACACCACCGCGTCCCCCGCCATGACCGCCCGGTTCGGCTGGGACCACGAGTCGTTCCGGATTCCCGGCACGCTGCGCGGCCTGGTCCACCCGGAGGACGTCGCCCGGTTCGACCGGTGCGAGCAGCAGGTCACGGTGCGACTCCTCGCCGCCGACGGCACGTACCGGCGGGTGCTGGTGGTGCGGGCGGGCGGCCGCGACCTGCTGGTCGACCTGAGCCCGCACCAGGACCACCTCGACCAGACGGTGCGCCACGCCGAGGTGGTCGAGCACTCGCCCGACGGCGTGGTGGTGTTCGAGTTCACCGACGTCGCCGACCCCGACTCCATGGTGCTGCGCTCGGCCAACCCTGCGGCACGGCGGCTCCTGCACCTGGAGCACCACTCCGTCGACGGCACCCGGCTCGACGAGATCCTGACCCGACCGTCGGCCCGACTGGTGAGCTCGGTCGCCTTCGACGTGGCCCACACCGGACAGTCGCTCACGGCCGAGCGGCTCACCTTCGGCGAGCTCCCCGACACCTGGATCGACGTCCGGGTGGACCGGCTCGCCGACGGATCGCTGGCGGCGACCTTCAGCGACGTGACCAGGCACGTCGTCACCGAGGAGGGCCTGCGCCACCGCGCCGGGCACGACGGCCTGACGGGGCTCCCCAACCGCTCCGTGCTGGAGGACCGGCTCGCCGTGCTCACCTCGGACCTGCTCACGGGTCGGCACGTGGCGCTGGTGCTCGTGGACGTGGTGGGGCTCGCGGCGATCAACGAGTCGCTGGGGCACCGACTGGGCGACCGGTTCGTGGTGGAGGTGGCCCACCGTCTCACGCGCAGCGTGGTGGGCGCCGAGGTCGTGGCCCGGATCGGGAGCAGCGACTTCGCCGTCCTGACCCGACCGGCCGACACCCAGGCCGAGACCATGGAACGGGCCCGGTCGGTCTCCGAGGCTCTCGACGCCCCCGTCGACGTGGACGGGCACCTGGTCCCGGTGGAGGCCCGACTGGGGGTGGCCATCGCCCCCGGACACGGCTCCGACCCACGGGCGCTCGTCCACGCCGCCGAGACGGCCCTCCTGCGGGCGCGGTCGGGGTCCGACGCCTCGAGCGTGTCCGCCGGCGACGGGTCGGGCGCCACCCCGGGGTCCACCGAGGAACGCACCGACGAGGCGTGGACTGCGGGAGCGGAACCGACCGTGGCGAGCGGGACGACGCTGTCGGTGTTCGACCCCGAGACCGCCGGCGGCGACGTCCCGACCGAGGGGCTCATCACCCGGCTCCGCCGCGGACTGGCCGACCAGGAGCTCGAGGTCCGCTACCAGCCGATCGTGGAGCTCCGGACCGGTCGGGTCGCCAAGGTCGAGGCCGTGCTCCGCTGGCAGCGGTCCGACAGCCGGACGGGCCCGGCGGAGCTGCTCGAGCTCGCCGAGCAGTCCGGCCTGGTGCGCGAGCTCACCCGCTGGCTGTTCGGCGAGGCCGCCCGCGCCGCTCGTGCCCTGTCCACGACCGGCGAGGAGGTCCGGGTCTGCGTCAACCTGCCGCTCACGGCGCTGGCCAACTCCGACATCCTGACCTTCGTGGACCTGATGATCACCGCCGGCGAGCTCGACCCGGACCTGGTCGAACTCGAGCTCGCCGAGGCCGACCTGGCCGCCGACGCCGTGCGGGCCCAGCTCGTGTCGTCCCGGGCGTCGTCGCTCGGCGTGCGGGTCGTCGTCGACGGGTTCGGCACCGGCTACACCTCGGCCTCGACGCTGGAGCTGCTGCAGGTGCGCGGCATCAAGATCGACCGGAGCTTCGTCACGACCCTGGCGGCGGTGCCCGCCGACCTGGTGGCCGTGCGGTCGACGGTGGAGCTCGCCCACGAGCTCGGACTCACCGTCGGCGCCGAGGGCGTGTCCGACAGCGCGTCGCTCGACCTGCTCGCCGGCGCGGGCTGCGACTTCGCCCAGGGGTTCCACATCTCCGGGCCCGTCACGCTCGATGCCCTCGCCCGACGGGTCGAGGAGCTCACCCGGGCGATGCAGGGCTGGTCCGCTGCGCTACCGTCGGAACGTGACCACGCTCCGGGCCCGCTCCGCGGCTGAGGCCGCCGAGGTCGTCCGCCCCGAGGACTCCCTGGCGATCGGGCTCGGCCCGGCCCACCCCAAGCGGTTCCTCGACGCCCTCGGTGACCGCGACGACTGGCGGGACCTGCTGATCTCCGGAGCGCTGCTGACCGACCTGCACCAGGTCGTCGCCGCCCCCGGGGTCCGCTACCACAGCGGTTTCTTCGGGCCGGCCGAGCGGTTCTTCCGGGACGCCGGCGCGGCCGTCGAGTACGTGCCGGCCGACTTCCGTCGGTTCGCCACGATCGCCCAGCGGATCCGGCCGAGGGTCATGGCGACCGCCACGGCACCACCCGACGCCGACGGGTACCTGAGCCTCTCGCTGCACGCCGGCGCCCTGGTCGACGAGTGGCACCGTTGCGGCGCCGACCCGGAGCGGGTGCTGGTGGTCGAGTACTCCTCGGCCTACCCGACCACCTTCGGCCTGCCCCCCGAGCACACGCACCGCCTCCACGTCGACGAGGTCGACGTCCTGTTCGAGAGCGACGCCGCCCCGATCGACCTGCCCGACCCCGAGCCCGACGACGTCGACCGGGCGATCGCCGCCCAGGCGCAACGCTTCATCCCCGACCACGCCACGCTGCAGACGGGCATCGGCGCGATCCCCTCGCTGCTCGCGACGCTCCTCGCCGAGGGCGACGGCGGCGGCTACGGGGTGCACTCCGAGATGTTCACCAACGGCCTCATGCAGCTCCACCTGGCGGGCAAGGTCACCAACGCCAACAAGGGCGAGTTCGACGGCTTCTCGGTGACCACGTTCGCCGCCGGCGTCCCCGCCCTCTACGAGTTCCTCGACCAGAACCCCGACGTCCGGTTCCTCCCCGTCGAGGTGGTCAACGACGCGCACGTGATCGCCTCGAACGAACGGTTCGTCTCCATCAACGGTGCGACGGCCATCGACCTGTTCGGCCAGGTCGCAGCCGACACGATCGGCGGCCGCCAGTACTCGGGCACCGGGGGCCACGAGGACTTCCTGGCCGGTGCGGGCCTGCAGCTCGACGACACCTCGCTGCTGTGCCTGCGGTCGGTGGTCGACCGACCCGAGGGCACGGCGTCCCGGATCGTGCCGAACCTCGCCCCCGAGATGCTGGTGACCACGCCCCGCCACCAGGTCGACGTGGTGGTCACCGAGTGGGGCGCCGCCGAACTCCAGGGGCTGACGGTGCGGGAACGGGCCGAGGCGCTCGTCCGGATCGCCCACCCCGACCACCGGGCCGAGCTCGACGAGGCCGCCCGGTCGATCCGCTGAGCGGCGGGCCGGCCGGGATCACCGGGCGCGCAGGGCCACCAGGCGGAACCGGGCGCGCAGGCGGCGCCGACCGGCACCGATCCGGTACCGGGTGAGCGCGTCGGGTCCGCACGACCCGGTGCCCAGTCCCCGGGTCCACCCCAGGTGCAACTCGGTCACCTCCGGCCGGTCCAGCGGGGTGAGGTCGTCCACGTGCCGGGCTGCGAACAGCTCGGCGTCGGTGTGGTGACGCACCGAGCAACCCGCTCCCGGAGTGTCGACGAGCACCTCGAGCGCCACGCCTGCGTCGGGGTCGCCGAGCCGCAGCCACCGCACGTCGGTGTGGAACCCGTGGTCCTGCGGGAACGCGTACGGGACGTACTGCTCGGCCACCGTGCTGCGCCACCGGCCGACCGTCGCCGACGCTCGTCGGTCGGGGTAGGTCTCGTGCGGACCGTCGCCGAACCACTCGAGCGTCCGGAACGACGGCGGCAGCAGCGCCACCACGCCGAGTCGGGGGACGTCGGCGTCCGGGTCGAGCAACTCGAACCGGGCGTCGAGGTCCCACCGGCCGTCGTCCGTCCGGCGGAGGCGCACGTCGGCCCGGGCGTCGTCGGGCCACACGCCCTCCAGCGCCGACCACGCCCCCAGGTGTGCCGACCACGTCGACATCCACGACGTCTGGATGGCGTCGTTGTCGGTGAGCGCGCGGAACAGCGTGGGGGCGAACTCCAGCTCGAGCGGGCCGGCGACGGAGCGGGCCGCCGGAGGCCGGGCCCGGGCGGGCTCGTCGACCGGCACGGCGAACTGCTCGCGGGACACCACGTGCCCGGCCGACGCCCACGGCCGGCGTCGCCGGGTCGACCAGGTGGTCGTGACGAAGGCCTCACCGGTGGCGCCCGCCGGTAGTCGGAACCGGAGGTTCGCCGACCGACTCCCCCTCGGGGGCACAGGGCCGACCTCCACCTCGCCGCCGTCGAGGCGCCGACCGTCGAGGGTGAGCTCCCAGCGGCCGACCAGGTCGGAGGTGTCGGTGAACCATCGCCGGTTGTGCACCCGCAGGCGTCCACGTCGGGCGTCGAGGACCTCGACGCGCACCGGTCGGCCCACGTGGTGG
>CAIQNH010000255.1 GCA_903873135.1 uncultured Actinomycetes bacterium | reverse complement strand
ACGGCCGTCTCGGCGAGCAGCTCGGTCAGGTGGTGGGCCAGGCTCTGGCCGGCCACCGCTGCGGTCCCCTGGCCGATCACCAGCACCTGCGTGATCCGACCCGAACCCAGGCGCTCGACCACGTGCGCCGGCAGGGTCTCCTCGCCGAGCACCACCCGGAGGGCACCGTCGTCGGCCTCCACGAGCTTGCCCCTGAGCGTCTTGCGGAACGACGCCGGCGAGTCGCTGATCTCCTTGAGCAGGAAGTGCGGCGAGTCCCCCCGGTCGATGTCACGGGTGGTGATCTGTGCCACCGACACGTCACCCGCCGACAGCGGCAGCTCGGTACCGTCGTAGGACCAGCGACGGATCCCCCCGAGGGTCCCGGCCGCATCGGCGACGAGTTCGACGATCTGGCCGCGACTGCCCGTCGGGTTGTCGGGGTCCGCCGGGGTCTCGCCGTCCATGCGGACGTACTCGGCGGTCTCCTCCACGACCCCGTAGGGCTCGGAGGCCACGATGCAGGCGTCCTCGGCCACCCCGATGTAGAGCGCCTGACCGCTCCCACGCAGGGCGAGCAGGAGCCGGTCGGGTGCGGCGGTCGACGCCGCGGCGATCGCCACCGACCCCTCGAGCCGGGCCACGGTCTCCCGGAACGCCTCGGCCGGCGGACGGCCCTCGACGAGGCCCCGTCGGACGAGCGTCGGGATCACCTTGGCGTCGGTCGTCACCTCGGGGAGCACCTGCAGACCGTCGGAGGCCACCAGGTCCGCGTGGTTGTCGACGTCGCCGTTGAGCACCGCCGTGACGAGCGGTCCCGGGGATCCGCCCACCTCGTCGGAGCACTGCGGGTGGGCGTTCGGCTCGGAGATGATCCCGATCGAGGCCCAACGGGTGTGCCCCAGCACCACGCCCTCGACCCCGGGGGCTGCGAGCGCCCGGTGGAGCAGGTCGTCGGCGCGGATCGCGGCGCGCAGCGCCGCAGTGTTGTCACCCAGCTCGCCGATCTCGGCGGCGGCCTTGTAGACGACCACGAGCACGTCACCCTCGAAGCGGACCGACCCCGAGGTGAACGCCGGCGAGGAGCGCTTGGCGAGCATCGCCGACAGGGTCGGGTCGTCGGCACGGAGGCCGTGGTTCCACAGCTGCACCTCGAGTCCGGCCGAGTCACGGCCCCGGACCTCGAGCCGGTCGAGCGCCGAGAGGGCCTGGTGCAGGCTGAACAGGACGCCCACTCCGGACGGCCCCGGCACCGACTCCGCCAGCGCAGCCACGCCGGCGGCGGCACGCAGTCGGTCCCGACCGATCGCCCAGACGGCGTCCTTGCAGTCGATCAGCGCGGCGTTGGTGGCCTCGAGCTGGTGCGGGTCCAGGTCGACCCCGGGGTCGTCGAGCTCGGCCTCCACCACGGCGGCGCTGCGCTCGAGGTCGGCCACGAGGGCCGCGACCCGAGCGCTGCCGCTCGGGTCCCCGAGCAGACCGAGCACACCCGGCACGCCCCGCAGCTCGGCGTCCACGCCGGCGAGCAGGTCGGCGACCGAACGCAGTCGTTCCAGACGGTCCGAGCCGGCCGGCGACAGGTCGCCCTCGAGCGACTCGAGCCGCGCGACCAAGGCCGCCACGTCGGCGGTCGATCGGGTCGGGGGCCGCCTGACGACAGCGATGATTCCGCACATGGGTGCCACAGACCTCCGGGTCGCTCCGGAGGAGTCTACGGGCGTCCCCGCCGACACCCACGTGGTCGACGCCCGTCAGGGCGAGGGAGATCTACCCGGACGGGAACCGGCCGCACCGACGGGGCTCAGCGGGAGGACTCGACCGCCGCCACGAGGCGGGCGGCGACGGTCTCCGCCTCCTCGGTGGTCGGCGCCTCGACCATGACCCGGACGACCGGCTCGGTGCCCGAGGGGCGCAGGAGCACCCGGCCCCGGTCGCCGAGCTCCGCGGCTGCGGCGGCCACGGCGTCGTCGACCCGTTCGACGACCTCGGCGGCGACGCCCTCGACCCGCACGTTCCTGAGCACCTGCGGGAGCTGCACCATGGCCGACCCGGCCAGATCGGCCAGGGACCGTCCGGACCGGACGACGAGGTCGCACAGGAGCACGGCGCTGAGCAGGCCGTCGCCGGTCGTCGCGTGGTCGGAGAACACCAGGTGCCCTGACTGCTCACCCCCCAGGCAGAACCCACCCTGCTGCATGGCCTCGAGGACGTAGCGGTCACCGACGGCGGTGCTCACCACGTCGATGCCGGCGTCGCGCATGGCGTGGTGGAGTCCCAGGTTCGACATGACCGTGACCACCACCGTGTCGTGCCGGAGCTCGCCCCGGGCGTGGAGGTCGAGCGCGCACAGCACCAGGATCCGGTCGCCGTCGACCAGCACTCCGTCGCCGTCCACGGCGAGCAGACGGTCGGCGTCACCGTCGAACGCGACCCCGAGGTCGGCACCCGACTCGAGCACCGTGGCCGCGAGGAGTTCGGGGTGCGTGGAGCCGACGTCGCGGTTGATGTTCGTGCCGTCGGGCTCGGCGGCGACCACCGTGACCTCGGCCCCCAGCGAGCGGAGGACCTCGGGAGCGACCTCGCTGTTCGCCCCGTGCGCGCAGTCGACGACGAGTCGGAGTCCGTCCAACCGGCGTCCACCGAGCGCCCCGACGACTGCGGCTGCGTAGCGGGCCGCAGCAGTGTCGTCGGTCCGGACGACACCGAGCGACTCCCCCGTCGGTCCGGGCGAACCGCCGGCCACGAGCACCTCGGCGATGGTCGCCTCGACGCCGACCTGCTCGTCGTCGGTCAGCTTCCGCCCGCCCGGTGCGAACAACTTGAGGCCGTTGTCGGCGAACGGGTTGTGCGACGCCGAGATCACCACACCGACCGAGCGCTCCTCTGCGGACACGACGGCCACGGCCGGGGTCGGGACCACGCCCAGGAGCACGGCGTCGGCGCCCTCGGCGCACACACCGGCGGCCAGGGCGGCCTCGAGCATGGTGCCGGACCGACGTGTGTCCCGCCCGACGAACACCGGGCCGCCAGCGGCCAACCGGGCGGCGGCCCGTCCCACGGCCAGGGCCACCTCGGGGGTGAGGGAGGCGTTGGCCTCTCCACGGACACCGTCGGTGCCGAATCGGACCTCGGGAGCTGGCACGGCAGGGGCCGGGTGCCGGGGCGCGCTCAGCGCTTCGAGTACTGCGGCGCCTTGCGGGCCTTCTTCAGGCCGTACTTCTTGGACTCCTTCTCCCGGGCGTCACGGGTGAGGAATCCGGCCTGCTTCAGCGCCGCACGCAGCTCGGGATCGAGCTCGACGAGGCCGCGGGCGATGCCCAGACGGACCGCACCGGCCTGACCGGTCACGCCGCCGCCGTGCAGGGTCACGTCGACGTCGTAGTGCTCGCCCGTCTCGGTGAGTCGCAGCGGCTCGCTCAGGATCATCCGGTGCGTGGCGTTCGGGAAGTAGTCCTCGACGGCGCGGCCGTTGACGGTGATGGCACCCGACCCGGCGCGGATCCGCACCCGGGCGACGGCACGCTTGCGGCGACCGGTGGACTGGACGAGCGGCTTGGACATCGGTCGATTCTCCGTCAGGAACGGGCCCGGGCGGCGTCGAGGACGAGCGGCTCGGGGTGCTGGGCGGCGTGAGGGTGGTCGGGACCGGCGTAGACCTTCAGCTTGCGGAGCATCTGGCGGCCGAGCCGGTTCTTGGGGAGCATCCCGCGGACGGTGCGACGGACCGCCTCGGCGGGCTGGCGGCCGAGGAGTTCGGCGTAGGTCTCCGACTTGATGCCGCCCGGGTAGCCGCTGTGGCGGTACACCTGCTTGGCCTCGGCCTTGTTGGACGTGAGGACCACCTTGTCGGCGTTCACGATGATCACGTGGTCGCCGGTGTCGAGGTGCGGGGTGAAGGTCGGCTTGTGCTTGCCCCGCAGGATCCGGGCCACCTCGGTGGCCATCCGGCCGAGGGTGAGGCCGTCGGCGTCGACGACGTACCAGGAACGCTCGATGTCGTTGGCGCTGGGGGTGTAGGTGGGCACGTCGATCGCTCTCTCGTGGGGTTCCGGTCGGACACCGGGGTGCGACGCTCACGGCGGGGTGCCGCAGCGAGCCGGAGGGAGAGGCTACCGGTCGCCTGCGACCAGCATCAAGCCCGGTCCGGCTCCCCGGCCCGGCTCCCCGGTCCGGGCGCCCGGGATCCGCCGGGACTCAGTCGTAGCGCACCGACCACAGGGTCAGACCCCGGGGTGGCGCGAGGGTCGGCAGGTGGGCGCGGTCCCGGGCCTCGAGCGCCCGGGCGACGTCGGCCACCGACCGGCGTCCCCGGCCCACCTCGGCGAGGAGCCCGACGACGCTGCGGACCATCTGGTGGCAGAAGGCCGACGCCGTGATCTCGAACCGGAGCACGCCCGGCCCGTCACCCTCGCCGTCCTCCCGTCGGAACGCCGCCTCCTCGACCCGCCGGACGAGCGAGGCGTCCGGGTCGCCCTTGGGGCGCCGGCAGAACGTGGAGAAGTCGTGCTCGCCGAGCAGCTCCCCGGCTGCCGCACCCATCGCGCCCACGTCGAGGGACTCGGGGATCCACCAGACCTGGCGGGCGAGGAACGGGTCCGGGTCCGGCCGATCGAGGATCCGGTAGCGGTAGGTGCGGCCGGTCGCGGAGAACCTGGCGTCGAACCCCGCCGGGGCCACGTCCACGGAGCGGACCACGACCTCGGGGCCGAGCATCCCCACGAGCGAGGCCCGCAGCCGCTCCCGGTCGACCGACGCCGCGTCGAGCTCGCCGCGCACGCTCACCACCTGACCCCGGGCGTGCACCCCGGTGTCGGTCCGACCGGCACAGGTCAGCTCCACCGGGCTGCCGAGCACCGTGGTGAGCGCCGACCGGAGCTCACCACCGACCGTGCGGACCCCGGCGTTCTCGGCGAACCCGTGGAAGTCGGTGCCGTCGTAGGCCACCAGCAGCCGCAGGTGGTCCCGCCCGGTGACGTCCGGACCGCTCACCACCGGTCACCTCCCGGTGCAGGAGCGACCCGGGTCCCGACGCGGACGAACCGCCCACACGGGGCGGTTCGCAGGGGCCGGTGGGTGGCCGGGGCGGTCCGGCTCAGACCAGCTCCAGCTTGGCCATGGGGGCGTTGTCCCCCTGGCGCGGACCGAGCTTGAGGATCCGCGTGTAGCCGCCCGGACGGTCGGCGTACCGGGGCCCCACCTGGGTCATCAGGATCGCCGTGACCTCCTCGTCGCCGAGGTAGGCGAGGATCTGCCGGTGATTGTGGAGGCCGCCCTTCTTGGCCTTGGTGATCACCTTCTCGGCGATCGGACGCACGGCCTTGGCCTTGGCCTCGGTCGTGACGATCCCCTCGGGCGAGGCGATCAGCGAGGCCACCAGGTTGGCCATGAGCTGGCGCTGGTGCTTGCTGCCGCCGCCGAAACGGCGGCCACGCTTGGGAGTTGCCGGCATGGTGAGTCTCCAGTCGGTCCGGGCGACGCGCTCAGGCGCCCCGGAGCTTCAGGCCACGGTCGTTCAGCTTCTCGAGCACCTCGTCGAGCGACTTCTGACCGAAGTTGGTGATGGCGAGCAGGTCGTCCTCGCTCTTGGTGAGCAGCTCGCCGACGGTGTTGACCTGCGCCCGGCGCAGGCAGTTGCGGGGACGCTCGGAGAGGTCGAGGTCCTCGATCGACAGCTCGAGGTCCGGGGTCGAGGCGACCGCCTGGGCCTCCGGTCCGACCTCGAGACCCTTGGGCTCGTCGCTCAGGTGCTCCACGAGCTCGACGAGCGCACGGAGGGTGCCGCCCGCCGAGGCGAGGGCGTCACGGGGCGAGATGGAGCCGTCGGTCTCGATGTCCAGGACGAGCCGGTCGTACTCGGTCGACTGCTCGACGCGGGTCGGCTCGACCGTGAAGGTGGCCCGGCGCACCGGCGAGAAGATGGCGTCGATCGGGATCACGCCGATGGTCGAGGCGGAGCGGCCGACCGACGGGATGTAGCCCTTGCCACGGTCGACCGTGAGGTCCACCGCCAGCCGGCCGGAGCCGTTCAGGGTGGCGATGTGCTGCTCCGGGTTGAGCACCTCGATGTCGGAGGTCACCGTGATGTCCCCGGCGGTCACCTCGGCCGGGCCGGTCACGTCGAGACGGACCGTGATCGGGTCGTCGGCCTCGGAGGTCACGACGATGTCCTTGAGGTTGAGGATGATGTCCGTGACGTCCTCGGTCACGCCGGCGATCGTGTCGAACTCGTGCAGCGCCGAGTCGAACCGGACCTCGGTGATGGCGGCACCGGGCACGGAGGACAGGAGCGCACGCCGCAGCGAGTTGCCGAGCGTGTGGCCGAATCCGGGCTCGAGCGGGCTGATGGCGAACCGCTGCGTGTTCGCCACCTCCTCGTCGACTGCCTCAACGGTGGGTCGCTGAATGACCAGCATGTGTTGCGTACCTCGGAGATCGGAGGGTGGGCAGGGAAACTGTGCGCCGACGGTGGGGTTGCGGCCGCACCGTCGGTCGTGGGCCTACGGGGTGCCGTTGCTCACTTGGAGTAGAGCTCGACGATGAGCTGCTCGCGGACGGGGACGTCGATGTGCTCGCGGCGTGGGAGCTCACGAACCGTGACCTCCTGTCCGCCGTCGGCGGCGTCGAGCCACGGTGCGGGCGGGCGACCGAGCGTGTCCATGTTCCACTCGACGACGGTCAGCTGGCGGCCCTTGTCGCTGAGCCGGATCACGTCGCCCTGGCGGACCCGGTAGGAGGGCACGTTGACACGCCGGCCGTTGACGACCACGTGGCCGTGGCTCACGAACTGGCGGGCCTGCGGCCTGGTGGCGGCCCAGCCGGCCCGGTACACGACGTTGTCGAGCCGCTGCTCGCAGAGCCGGAGCAGGTTCTCACCGGTCACGCCCGGCCGACGGGAGGCCTCGGCGTACAGCGTGCGGAACTGCTTCTCGTTGATGCCGTAGGTGAAGCGGGCCTTCTGCTTCTCCTGGAGCTGCAGGAGGTACTCGCTGACGTTGCCCCGACGGCGGGTGCGACCGTGCTCACCCGGCGGGTACGGGCGCTTCTCCATGGCGATGTTCTCGCCGTTGGTGCCCCAGATGTTGGTGCCCAGTCGACGCGACACGCGCGCCCTCGGTCCGGTGTAGCGAGCCACGTCAGAGCCTCCGACGCTTGGGGGGACGACAGCCGTTGTGCGGCACCGGGGTCACGTCCTTGATCCCGGTGACCTCGATCCCGACGTTCTGGATGGACCGGATGGCGGTCTCGCGACCGGAGCCCGGGCCCTTCACCACCACGTCGACCTTGCGGACGCCGTGCTCCATGGCCCGGCGGGCGGCCTGCTCGGCGGCCAGCTGGGCGGCGAACGGCGTGGACTTCCGCGATCCCTTGAACCCGGCGTTGCCCGCCGAGGCCCACGACAGGACGTTGCCCTGGAGGTCCGTGATGGAGACGATCGTGTTGTTGAACGAGCTCTTGATGTGCACGACGCCGTGCGTCACGTTCTTGCGCTCGCGTCGCTTGGGACGACGACCGCCGGCTGGGGTCTTGGCCATCAGTGCTGCACCTTCACTTGCGAACCTTCTTCTTGCCGGCGACGGTCTTCTTGGGGCCCTTGCGGGTCCGGGCGTTGGTGTGGGTGCGCTGGCCGCGGACCGGGAGGCCCCGGCGGTGACGGAGGCCCTGGTAGCACCCGATCTCCATCTTGCGCTTGATGTTCTGGCTCACCTCACGGCGGAGGTCGCCCTCGACCTTGTAGTGCTCCTCGATGTGCGCACGGATCTGGGTGACGTCACCGTCGGTCAGATCGCGCACCCGGGTGGTCGGGTCGATCCCGGTGGCGTCGCAGATGTCGGCGGCCGCCGACGGTCCGATGCCGTAGATGTAGGTGAGCGACACCACGAGGCGCTTCTCGCGCGGGATGTCGACTCCGGAGATACGTGCCATGGCGATCCTCAGCCCTGCCGTTGCTTGTGTCGGGGGTTCTCGCAGATCACCATGACGCGACCGTGCCGCCGGATGACCCGGCACTTCTCACAGATGCGCTTCACGCTCGGTCGAACCTTCATGTCGTCCTCTGACCAGCTCGGTCACTTGTATCGGTAGGTGATGCGACCTCGGGTGAGGTCGTAGGGGGTGAGCTCCACCTGGACCTTGTCCCCGGGGAGGATCCGGATGTAGTGCATCCGCATCTTCCCGGAGATGTGCGCCAGGACCACGTGCCCGTTCTCCAGCTCCACCCGGAACATGGCGTTGGGGAGCGGCTCGACGACCGTTCCCTCGAGCACGATGGCGTCTTCCTTGGGCTTGGGCAGCGCACGACCTCCTGAGATGCCCCTGGGGGAGTCGTCCCGCGGTGGTCCCCCGGAACGGCTGATCAGCTTAGGGGAGAGCGACCCGGAGGGCAAAGGCGGCCCCACCGGGCCCGCCGGGCGGCCTCAGGACCGACGGCCCTCGACCAGCTCGACGGCTCCGTCGGCGATGGCGTCGGGGTCACCCTCGCCGGAGATCCGCTCCAGCAGGCCCCGGCCCGAGTAGTAGTCGAGCAGGGGCTCGGTCAGGGCGGCGTAGGCGGCCAGGCGGGCGTCCACGGCCTCCTCGGTGTCGTCGGCCCGCTGCACGACCTCACCACCGCAGGCCTCGCAGTCCCCCGTGTCGGCGGAGGCGTCCCGGCCGGCGGCGTAGATGGCCCCGCAGGAGCTGCAGACCCGCCGGTTCACGATCCGGGCCCGGACGACCTCGTCAGCCACCTGGAGCTCGACGGCGACGGTGATCCCCTCCGGAGCCAGCAGGTCGTCGAGGAAGGCCGCCTGACCCGGCGTCCGGGGGTAGCCGTCGAGGATGAACCCGGCCGCAGCGTCGGGGGCGGCGAGCCGCTCGCGGACGACGCCCTCCATGACGTCGTCGGGGACGAGCTCGCCGGCGTCCATGATGGCCGCCACCCGACGACCGAACTCCGAACCGGACGCCGCGGACTCGCGGAGCATGTCACCGGTGGAGACGTGCGGGAGGCCCAGGCGCTGGTGCAGACGGGTCGCGAGCGTTCCCTTGCCGGAGCCCTGCTTGCCGAAGACGAGGATCCTGAGCGGCGCTGCCATCGGTCCATCCCAACAGATCGGGGTCCGACCGCACAAGTGGTCCGGCTCTCAGCTCCGGGACCGGCGGGTCGGACGCGGCGTCGTCACTTGGACGACGTGGACAGGAACCCCTCGTAGTTGCGCATCATCAGCTGGCTGTCGACCTGCTTCATGGTCTCGAGCGCCACGCCCACGGCGATCAGCAGCGAGGTGCCGCCCATGGCGTAGGCCACCGAGCTGGCCTGCGGGCCGAGCAGGAACCGGATCAGCACCGTCGGGCTGATCGCCAGGATGGCGATGAAGATGGCGCCCGGCAGGGTGATCCGGTTGAGGACCTTGGCCAGGTAGCTCTCGGTCTGGGGTCCGGGACGGATCCCCGGGATGAACCCGCCCTGCTTGCGGAGGTTGTCGGCCTGCTGGACGGGGTCGAAGGCGATCGCCGTGTAGAAGTACGTGAACCCGACGATCAGCAGCCCGAGCACGAAGAGGTAGAAGGGGTTGATCGTGTTGGCCAGGTTGTCGTTGATCCACGACGAGACCGACGCCCCCCAGCCGTCGGCCGGCAGGACCTGCGACAGCAGCACGGGCAGGTTGATCACGGCGCTGGCGAAGATGATCGGGACCACACCGGCCTGGTTGACCTTGAGCGGGATGTAGGTGCTCTGGCCGGCGTACATCCGGCGGCCGACCACCCGCTTGGCGAACTGCACCGGGATCCGGCGCTGGCCCTGCTCGACGAACACGATGAACACCAGCAGGACCAGGCAGAAGGCGCTGAAGATGGCCACCTTCACGGTGCCGTTCTCCGCCGAGTAGACGGCCGAGAAGGCGCCGGGCAGGGTCGAGACGACCGAGCAGAAGATGATGAGCGACATGCCGTTGCCGATGCCGCGGTTGGTGATGAGCTCGCCCATCCACATGAGGAGCGCGGAGCCTGCCGTGAAGGTCAGGACGATCAGCATCACCGTCTGGGGGTTGAAGTTCGGCACCAGGTCCAGGTTCGACTGGCCACCGGTCAGTCCCCCGCCGCCGTTGTGGAACAGGAAGACCAGACCGGTCGACTGCAGCACCGAGATGCCGATCGTCAGGTAGCGGGTCCACTGGGTGGTCTTGCGCTGACCGACGGCGCCCTGCTGCTGCCACTCCTGCAGCTTGGGGATCACCACCGTCAGGATCTGCATGATGATCGACGCCGTGATGTACGGCATGATCCCGAGCGCGAACAGGCTGAACCTGGTGAGGCCACCGCCGGAGAACAGCTGGAGGAACGCCAGCACACCGCCCTCGCGTGCCTGCTCCTCGATCGCGGTCACCGCGTTCAGGTCCACGCCGGGCACGGGCAGGTAGGACCCCAGCCGGTACAGCACCAGCATGAAGACGGTGAACAGCACCTTGTTGCGCAGGTCGGGGACCTTGATGATGTTCCCGATTCGTGACACTGCTGCTCCCTGGCCCGCTCCCCGGGCTGACGCTGTGACCCGACCGTGGCCGGGTTCCCGGCTGCGACCTCAGCTCGGCCGCACCCCGGGAAGGTAGCCGATCGAACCCCCGGTCACCGTCGCGGCGACCCGGACCCGCTCAGCGGTTGGTGTGGGCGCTGCCCGAGAACGCCGGGCGGACCTTGAACGGCAGCGGCAGACGCTCGACGGAGCCACCCGCTGCGGTGATCGCCGACTCGGCCGACGCCGAGGCGGCGTGGACCCGCACGGTGACGGCCCGGGTGAGTTCCCCCCGGCCGAGCACCTTCACGAGCGATCCCTTGGAGACCAGACCGGCGGCCCGCAACGTCTCCGGAGTGATCTCGTCGAGCCCGGACGCCTCGATCGTGTCCAGGTTCACGGCCTGGTACTCGACCCGGAACGGGTTGTTGAAGCCCCGCTTCTTGGGCACCCGCATGCTGAGTGGCAGCTGGCCGCCCTCGAAGCTCGCGGGGATCGTGTCGCGGGCCTTCTGGCCCTTGGTGCCTCGGCCTGCGGTCTTGCCGCCCTTGCCGGCGGTGCCGCGGCCGACGCGCTTGCGGCGCTTGCGCGAACCGTCGGCGGGCTTGAGGTCGTGGATCTTCATGAGTGCTCGGCCCCTTCCTGGGCGTCGTCGAGGACGGTGAACTCGACGAGGTGGGGCACCCTGGCCAGCTGGCCCCGGACGTCCGGGGTGTCGGGCAGGGTGTGGGTCTTGCCGATCCGGCCGAGACCGAGCGCACGGAGGGTCCCCCGCTGCTTGGGCTTGGTGCCGATCGCTGAACGGACCTGCGTCACCTGGATGCGGCTCATCACGGCACCTCGAACGGTTCGGGCGCCGGGCCACGCTCGGACTCCTCGTAGGCCCGGAGCAGTCCGGCGGGGATGATCTCGTCGGCGGGGAGTCCCCGCAGACGGGCGATCTCGTCCGGACGGCGGAGCGACTGCAGACCCGCGACGGTGGCCTTGGCGACGTTGATGTAGTTGGAGGACCCCAGGGACTTGCACAGCACGTCCCGGATGCCCGCCTCCTCGAGGATGGCCCGGGCGGCACCGCCGGCGATCACGCCGGTACCGGGAGCGGCCGGCTTCAGCAGCACCCGACCGGCACCGACCACGCCGACGACCTGGTGGACGATGGTTCCCCCGGCCAGCGGCACGGAGAACAGGTTCCGCCGGGCCTCCTCGGTGCCCTTCTGGATGGCGAGGGGCACCTCCTTGGCCTTGCCGTAGCCCAGGCCGACCCGACCGGCACCGTCGCCCACGACCACGAGCGCCGTGAACGAGAAGCGCCGACCGCCCTTGACGACCTTGGCCACCCGGTTGATGTTGATGACCCGCGACTCCCGGAGCTGCAGGTCGGACTCGTTGATGCTCATCAGAACTCCAGTCCAGCGGCACGCGCCGCGTCGGCCACCGCTGCGATCCGGCCGTGGTATCGGAACCCACCCCGGTCGAAGACGACTCGATCGATCCCGGCCTCCTTGGCCCGCTCGGCCACCAGGGTGCCGACCCGGCCCGCGGCGTCCACGTTGGAGGTGGACCCGCCCCGCAACGAGGACTCGAGCGTGCTCGCTGCGGCCAGGGTGCGGCCGTTCTGGTCGTCGATCACCTGCGCCACGAGGTGCCGGTTGGACCGGAACACGGCCAGACGCGGCCGGGTCGCCGTCCCACGGACCTGCTTGCGCACGCGCACGTGACGCCGGATCCGGCTGTCGCGCTTCTGCTTGGCTGCATCGCTCATCGGTGCTCCACCTGACCTTCGGTCACTTGCCGGCCTTGCCGGCCTTGCGACGGACGTGCTCGTCGGCGTAGCGGATGCCCTTGCCCTTGTAGGGCTCGGGCTTGCGCCACCGCCGGATGTTGGCGGCCACCTGGCCGACCAGCTGCTTGTCGATCCCGTGGACCTCGATGACGGTCGGCTGCGGCACGACGAACTCGATGCCGTCGGGGGCCTCGACCGTCACCGGGTGCGAGAAGCCGAGCGACAGCTCGAGGGCGTTCTTGCCCTTGGCCGCCGCACGGAACCCGACGCCCACGATCTCCAGGTTCTTCTGGAACCCCGTGGTGACGCCCGTGACCATGTTCTGCACGAGGGACCGGACGAGGCCGTGCAGCGCCTTGCTGGACTTGCTGTCGTCGGCGCGCTCGACGGTCAGGACGTCGCCGTCCTGCACGATCGAGACCACCGGCGGGAGCGACTGGGAGAGCTCGCCCTTGGGACCTGCGACGGTCACCTGCTCCGGGGTCACCGACACCGTCACACCAGCGGGGACCGTGATGGGCGCCTTGCCGATTCGAGACATCAGAACCTCACCAGACGTGGCACAGGACCTCACCGCCGACCCGCTGGCGGCGGGCCTCACGGTCGGTCATGAGCCCCTTGCTCGTGGACAGGACGGCGATCCCGAGCCCGCCGAGGACGCGCTCGACCTCGTCGTACTTGCGGTAGACGCGGAGGCCGGGCTTGGAGACCCGGCGCAGGCCGGAGATGACCCGCTTGCGCTCCGGCGAGTACTTCATGTCGATGCTCAGGAGTCGGCCGGGGCCGTTCGGGTTGTCGGCCACCTCGAAGCCGCCGATGTAGCCCTCCTTCTGCAGGACCGCGGCGAGCGCCTCCTTGAGCTTCGAGGAGGGCATGCGCACGTCGTCGTGCATGGCGATGTTGGCGTTGCGGATGCGGGTCAGCATGTCTGCGACCGGGTCGGTCATCGTCATCGTGTCGTCCCTCCCCTCACCAGCTCGCCTTGGTCACGCCCGGGATCTCACCGGCGTGGGCGAGCTCCCGCAGGCAGACACGGCAGAGACCGAACTTGCGGTACACCGAGCGCGGTCGGCCACACCGGCGGCACCGGGTGTAGGAGCGCACCTTGAACTTGGGCTTGCGCTGCTGCTTCTGCTTCAGGGCCTGGGTTGCCATGTCACTGCTGTCCTTCGCGTCGGAACGGGAAGCTGAAGGCGTCGAGCAGAGCTCGGCCCTCGGCGTCGGTCTGGGCGGTGGTCACGATCGTGATGTCCATCCCCCTGGAGGCGTCGACCTTGTCGTAGTCGATCTCCGGGAAGATCAGCTGCTCGGTCACGCCGAAGGTGTAGTTGCCGTGACCGTCGAAGCTCCTCGGCGAGAGGCCCCGGAAGTCGCGGATCCGCGGGATCGCCAGGGTGATGAGGCGGTCGAAGAACTCCCACATGCGGTCGCCCCGGAGGGTGACCTTCACGCCGACGGCGTTGCCCTCACGGAGCTTGAAGCCGGCGATGGACTTCTTGGCCCTCGTGACCACGGGCTTCTGCCCGCTGATGATCGTGAGGTCGTCGACCACCTTGTCGATCAGGCCCTTGTTCTCCACGGCCTTGCCGACGCCGACGTTCACGACGATCTTCTCGAGCCGCGGGACCTGCATGATGTTGCCCAGACCCAGGGACTGCT
The DNA here is from genome assembly GCA_903873135.1 of uncultured Actinomycetes bacterium. Lineage (GTDB taxonomy): Bacteria > Actinomycetota > Acidimicrobiia > Acidimicrobiales > Microtrichaceae > SXMI01. Next base: position 7,164 of record CAIQNH010000255.1, on the reverse strand, counting down.
GCAGCGCCGAGCGGATCTCGTCGTTGTAGCGGGCCTTGAGTCGGGGGGTCGTGGTGGTGCTCACAGCTCACCTCCGCTCCGCCTGGCGATGCGTGTCTTGGTGCCGTCGGCGTCGACCCGGTAGCCGACGCGGGTCGGACGACCGTCGGAGTCGACGAGCGCCACGTTCGAGGCGTCGACGGGCATCACCTTGTCGATGATCCCGCCCTCCTGCATGGCGCGGGTCGGCTTCTGGTGCCGCTTGGCGACGTTGACGCCCTCGACGGTCACCTGGTTGGTCCGGGGGTGGACGGCGATGACCTCGCCCTCCTTGCCGCGGTCCTTGCCGGTCAGCACCCGCACCCGGTCACCCTTGCGGATCTTCATCAGATCACCTCCGGTGCCAGCGACACGATGCGCATGAACTTCTTGTCCCGCAGCTCACGGCCGACCGGACCGAAGATCCGGGTCCCGCGGGGCTGCTTCTGGTCGTTGATGAGCACGGCGGCGTTCTCGTCGAAGCGGATGTAGCTGCCGTCCGGACGACGCTTCTCCTTCTTGACGCGCACGACGACGCACTTGACGACGTCGCCCTTCTTCACGCCGGCGCCCGGGAGGGCGTCCTTGACCGTGGCCACGACGATGTCGCCGATCGAGGCGTACCGGCGCTTGGATCCCCCGAGCACCTTGATCACCAGGATCTCCTTGGCACCCGAGTTGTCGGCCACCTTGAGGCGGCTCTCCTGCTGGATCATCGGGCACGCTCCAGGACCTCGACGACCCGCCACCGCTTGGTCTTGGACAGGGGTCGTGTCTCCATCACGCGCACGCGGTCACCCACGTTGAGGTCGTTGGTCTCGTCGTGCACGTACAGCTTCTTGTCGCGCTGCACCGTCTTGGAGTACTTCGGGTGACGGACCCGTTCGATCACGGTCACCACCGCCGTGCGGTCCATCTTGTTGGAGGTGACGATGCCCTCCCGGACCTTCCGGGCGTTGCGCTCGGTCGTCGACTCGTCGCTCATCAGGACGCACCTCCATCGGCGGGCTCGACGGCCTCGGCCGCGGTGATCTCACGGGCCCGCAGCTCCGTGAGGGCTCGGGCGATGTCCCGCTTGGTGCGGGCGATGCGGGCGCTGTTCTCCAGCTGCCCGGTGGCCAGCTGGAACCGGAGCTTGAACAGGCGGTCGCGCTCGGTGGCCAGGAACTCGAGGAGCTGGACGTCACCGAGGTCGCGCACGTTGGTCGTGGCCATCAGATGTCCTCCTCACGGGTGATGATCCGCGCCTTGATCGGCAGCTTCTGGATGGCGCGGTTGAGCGCACCACGGGCGATCACGTCGTCCGGGTAGCTCAGCTCGAACAGGATCCGACCCGGCTTGACCACGGCCACCCAACGCTCGGGGTTGCCCTTGCCGGAACCCATGCGGGTCTCGGCCGGCTTCTGGGTCACCGGCTTGTCCGGGAAGATGTTGATCCAGACCTTGCCGCCACGCTTGATGTGACGGGTCATGGCGATACGGGCCGCCTCGATCTGGCGGGCGGTGATCCAACCGGGCTCGAGGGCCTGGATGCCGTAGGTGCCGTAGGACACCGACGTCCCACCCTTGGCGTTGCCCTTGAGGCGCCCGCGCTGCTGCTTGCGGTGCTTGACCTTGCGTGGCATCAACACGTCAGTCACCGTCCCCGGGTCGGAAGTGCGGCGTCTCGTGGTGCTCGCGGGTGGAGCGTTCGATCTCCTCCTCCTCGGCGAGCAGGCGCTCGAACTCGGGGTCCGCCTCGGTGACGAGGGGCTTGACCTCGTCCTCGGGCTCGTCGGTCGACTCGGCCGGCGCCGCCGGCTTGGTGGACACGACCCGCGGTCGATCCGGTGTGGCGCTCTCCCCCACGGCCATGGCGGCCTCACGGGCGATCTTGTCCTCGTTCGGGCTCTTGTACGGGAGGATGTCGCCCTTGTAGATCCACACCTTCACGCCGATGCGGCCGGCGGTCGTCCGGGCCTCACGGAACCCGTAGTCGATGTCGGCCCGGAGCGTGTGCAGCGGCACCCGGCCCTCCCGGTACCACTCGGTCCGCGACATCTCGGAGCCACCGAGACGACCGGAGCACTGGACCCGGATGCCGAGGGCACCCGCCTTCTGGGCGTTCTGCACGGCCCGCTTCATGGCACGGCGGAACGCGATCCGGTTGGCCAGCTGGTCCGCGACACCCTGCGCGATGAGCGCGGCGTCGAGCTCGGGCTGCTTGATCTCGTTGATGTTGAGCTGGAGCTTGGGGTTGCCGGTCAACTTGGCCAGGTCGGCCCGCAGCTCGTCGGCCTGGGCTCCCCGTCGGCCGATCACGATGCCGGGACGCGCCGTGTAGACGTCGATCCGCAGACGGTCGCTGGTGCGCTCCACCTCGATCCGGCTGATCGCCGCGTTCGGGAGCTTGTTCATCAGGTAGTCCCTGATCTTCCAGTCCTCGGTGAGGTAGTCGACGTACTTCTCCCGGGAGGCGAACCACCGCGACTTCCAGTCGGTGGTCACGCCCAGGCGGAACCCGTACGGGTTGACCTTCTGGCCCATCAGTCGTCCTTCCCTGGCTCGTCCGCCTGCTCGGCGTCGGCGTCGTCCTCGGTCGCCTCGGCTGCGGCCTCGTCGGCGTCCGACTCGGCAGCGGCCTCTGCAGTCGCCTCGGCGTCGGTGTCGGACTCGTCAGCCGACTCCTCAGCGTCCCCGTCGGTCGCCTCCGCCTCCTCGACCGTGGCCTCGGCTGCGGCCTCGTCGACGTCCGACTCGGCAGCGGCCTCCTCGGTCGCCTCGGTGTCGGTGCCGGTGTCCTCGGCGGACGTGTCGACCTCGGCCTCGTCGGTCGCCTCGTCGGCGGTCTCGGAGCTCGCCTTGGACCGGGCCACCCGGCGGGCACGCTGGGCGGCGGCGTCGGTCTCGACCCGACCACGCGAGGCGGCCCGGGCCCGACGCTCGTCGAGCTCGGCCGGCGTGTACCGGCCGACGATCACGGTGATGTGCGCCGTCCGCTTGCGGATGCGCGTGGCCCGGCCGCGGGCCCGGGGGCGCCAGCGGTTCATCGTCGGGCCCTCGTCCGCGTAGCACGCAGCCACGTAGAGCTCGTCCGGCGGGATGTCCTCGTTGTTCGCCGCGTTGGCCACCGCAGAGTCGAGGACCTTGATCACCAGCTTGGCGGCGCCACGCTCGGTGAACTGCAGGATCGTCCGGGCCTCGCCGACCGGCTTGTTGCGGATCAGGTCGAGGACCTCACGGACCTTGGTCGCCGAGACTCGTGCGCCGCGGTGCACGGCCCGGGTGCCGGGACGCTCGTTCGTCTTGGAGGAGGTTGCAGTCGACATCAGCGGCGACCCTTCGCGCCCTTCTCCTGGCCGGCGTGGAACCGGAAGGTCCGGGTGGGTGCGAACTCACCGAGCTTGTGGCCGACCATCGACTCGGTCACGTAGACCGGCACGTGCTTGCGGCCGTCGTGGACGGCGATCGTGTGACCGACCATCTCCGGGATGATCGTGGAACGACGCGACCACGTCTTGATGACGCTCTTGGCACCGGACTCGTTCAGGGCGTCCACCTTGCGGAGCAGGTGGTCGTCGACGAACGGTCCCTTCTTCAGGCTGCGGGGCATGGAGCCTCCCTCCTCACCGTCGCGAGCCGCGGGTGCGGCGGCGACGGACGATGAGCTTCTGCGACGGCTGCTTCTTGTTGCGGGTCCGGCCCTCGGGCTTGCCCCAGGGCGACACCGGGTGGCGACCACCCGAGGTCTTGCCCTCGCCGCCACCGTGCGGGTGGTCGACCGGGTTCATGGCCACACCACGGGTCTGCGGGCGGACGCCCTTCCAGCGGTTCCGGCCCGCCTTGCCGATCTTGATGAGGTCGTGCTCGGCGTTGCCGACCTCGCCGACGGTGGCCCGGCAGTCGATCGGGACACGACGCATCTCCGTCGAGGGGAGACGCAACGTGGCGTACTCGCCCTCCTTGGCGACCAGCTGCACGCTGGCCCCGGCGGAGCGGGCCATCTTGCCGCCACCTCCCGGCTTGAACTCGACGTTGTGCACCACGGTGCCGACCGGGATGTACCGGAGCGGCAGGGCGTTGCCGGGACGGATCTCGGCACCCTGCCCGGACTGCAGACGGTCACCGACGGTCACGTCCTTGGGGGCGAGGATGTAGCGCTTCTCGCCGTCGAGGTAGTGCAGCAGCGCGATCCGGCACGTCCGGTTCGGGTCGTACTCGATGGCGGCGACGACGGCGGGCACGCCGTCCTTGCGCCGCTTGAAGTCGATCACGCGGTACTGCTGCTTGTGGCCCCCGCCACGGTGCCGTGACGTCTTGCGGCCGTAGCTGTTGCGACCGCCGGTCCGGGACTTCTTGACCAGCAGCGACTTCTCCGGACGCTCACGCGTGATCTCGGAGAAGTCGGAGACGGTCTGGAACCGGCGACCGGGGCTGGTGGGCTTGCGCTTGCGGATGCCCATGTCACTTCACCTCGAACAGGTCGATCTGGGCGCCCGAGGGCGACAGGGTCACCAGGGCACGCTTGGTGTCGGCACGCTGACCGAAGGTCAGGCTGCGGCGGTTGCGGAGCCGCTTGCCCTTGCGGTTGATGGTGTTGACGCTCGAGACGACCACACCGGGCCAGATGGCCTCGACGGCGTCACGGATCTCCGGCTTGGAGGCGTCGGGCGACACCACGAAGGTGTAGACGCCCTCGTCGAGGAGACGGTAGGACTTCTCGCTCACGACCGGCCGCAGGATCACGCTGCGGGGGTCCTTGCGCAGGTGGGCACCGCTCACGACTCGACCTCCCCGTTCTCGGCGGCCTCGGCGCCGGTGTCCTCGGCGGCAGTGTCCTCGGCGGCAGTGTCCTCGGCGGCATTGTCCGCAGCGCCGGTGTCCTCGGTGGCCGAGGACGGACGATCCGCACCCGGGAGGGTGTCGGCGCTGAAGACCACCACGTCGTGCACCAGCACGTCGTAGGTGTTGAGCTCGTTCGGCGTGAGCACGTGGACCTGGGGCAGGTTCCGGAACGTCAGCTGCGCCACGTCGTGGTCGAACGGCACCACCACGAGCGCCGTGCCCTCGACACCGAGGGCGTCGAGGCAGGCGATCCCGTCCTTGGTCCGCGGCGCCGGGAAGTCCCAGTCCTCCACCACGATGACGCGACCCTCGGCGGCCCGGTCGGACAGCGCGGAACGGAGCGCCAGACGGACCATCTTCTTGGGGGTCCGCTGGGCGTAGCTCCTCGGCTTCGGGCCCAACGCCACACCGCCACCCCGGAACTGGGGCGCACGGATGGACCCCTGACGGGCCCGACCGGTGCCCTTCTGGCGGAACGGCTTGGCCCCACCGCCGGACACCTCGGCGCGGGTCTTGGTCGACTGGGTGCCGGAACGGCGGGCAGCGAGCTGCGCCGTGACGACCTGGTGCATCACGGGGACGTTCGGCTCGATGCCGAACACGGCGTCGTCGAGCTCGACGGTGCCGACCTCGGCGCCGGAACGATCACGCAGGGGGATGGTGGGCATCAGGACTCACCTCCGGAACGGGTCGGAGCCTTGACGGCGTTGCGGACCACGACCACGCCACCACGAGGGCCGGGCACGGCGCCCTTGATCAGGATCACGCCCTGCTCGGTGTCGACCCGGACGACCTCGAGGTTCAGCGTGGTCACCTGCGAGCCACCCATGCGACCGGCCATGCGGACGCCCTTGAAGACCCGGGACGGCGTGGCGCACTGGCCGATGGACCCGGGCATGCGGTGGACCCGGTGGGCACCGTGGGAGGCGCCCTGCCCCTTGAAGTTGTGGCGCTTCATGGGGCCGGCGAAGCCCTTGCCCTTGCTGATGGCGGTCACGTCGACCACGTCACCGGGCTCGAAGGTGTCGGCGGCGATCTCCTGGCCCACCTGGAACTCCGAGATGTCCTCGAGCCGCAGCTCGAGGAGTCGCTTGCCGGGCTCCACACCAGCTGCGGCGTAGTGCCCGGCGAGGGGCTTGGTGAGCTTGCCGGCGTCGCGGTGGCCGTAGGTCACCTGCAGGGCGCTGTAGCCGTCACGCTCGGGCGTCCGGAGCTGCACGACCCGGGCCGGGTCCACGCGCAGCACCGTCACCGGCACCGCCACGTTGGACTCGTCCCAGATCTGGGTCATGCCCAGCTTCTCGCCCACGATCGCTCTCTTGGCCATGGTGGCTCGATTCCTCCGGAGGTCCACTGCTGAACCTCCATTCACGCGAACGCTCCGCACGGGCAGGCCCGGCGGAGCGACGACTCGGTTGTGCCGGTCGGTTCCTGCAGGCAGCTCCCGCAGGCCTGATCGGACGTCGATTGTCCTGTCACGTCACCGCCCCGGGCGGGCCCGGAACCTCGTGACGTGGTCGGAGTTGCAGGGACCCCCCTGCAGCGACCCGACGACGCTACCAGTCACGATCCGGGGACGCCAATGGAGCCCCGGGCCGGGTGCAGGACGACGGGCTCACGCCTCCTGGAGCTTGATCTCGATGTCGACGCCGGCCGGGAGGTCGAGCCGCTGGAGCGAGTCGACCGTGTTGGGCTTGATGTCGACGATGTCGATCAGACGCTTGTGGATCCGCATCTCGAAGTGCTCCCGGGAGTCCTTGTCCTTGTGCGGGGAGCGGATGACGGTGAACCGGTGCTTCTCCGTGGGGAGGGGCACCGGACCACGGACCGTGGCCTGGGTGCGGGTGACCGTCTCGACGATCTTCTTGGTGGACTGGTCGATGACCTCGTGGTCGTAGGCCTTGAGGCGGATCCGGATCTTCATCTCTGCTGCCACGCTGGCTCCTGTTCCTGGGCGTCCCGCTGGGACACGGTCGACCGGTGGGACCGGCCGGGTCATCGACTTGTCAAGCACCTGCCGGTCGCCCGGCGCAGCGACTGTAGGGCGGTACCTCCTGCCACCACAAGACGACGGGTACCGGTCAGGTCCTGAAACGCCGGAGGCTCCCGACACCGGCCCGTGGTGCCGGGAGCCTCCGAGCGACTCCGATGCTCCCACGACTCGAGCGCCGCAGGACGACCTGGCGCACCCGAGGGTGCGTCAGGTCACTTGAGGATCTTGGTGACCCGGCCCGCACCCACGGTCCGACCACCCTCACGGATCGCGAACCGCAACCCCTCGTCCATCGCGATCGGAGCGATGAGTTCCACCACCATCTCCGT
>CAIQNH010000254.1 GCA_903873135.1 uncultured Actinomycetes bacterium | reverse complement strand
GAGGCTGCTGGGGGTTGCGGTTGCGACTCCGGGGTTCGACGACGCGATCGAGACCGCCACGGTTGATGCGGGTTGTGTGGCGAGTCGTACGCCGAAGGTTGCGGTCCCGCCTTCGTTCACGTTGACGAGCGCGACGGTCGTTTGGATTGCAGGAACGTCGTCGTCGGTGACGTTGATGGTGACGGTTCTCGTGGTGACGCCCGGTGCTGCCACGTTGATGACGGCCGTCTCGTTGGCGGTGTTTGCGTCCTGTTGCCCGCTGATCGTCACGGTTTGGTAGACGTCCCAGTTGCTGGCCGTGAAGGCGAGGCTGCTGGGGGTTGCGGTTGCGACTCCGGGGTTCGACGACGCGATCGAGACCGCCACGGTTGCTGCGGGTTGTGTGGCGAGACGTACGCCGAAGGTTGCGGTCCCGCCTTCGTTCACGTTGACGAGCGCGACGGTCGTTTGGATGTCATTCGGCGTCGTGGTCGTTGACGTCGAACTCGTCGTCGATGTGGAGGTGGAAGTCGACGTAGTCGTCGTTCCTGGGTCGATAGGCGGCGGAGCGCACGCTCCCGCCGCAACTGCCACCACCAACCCGGCCACTACACCCAAAATTGATCGCCTCATTGCCGCCTCCGAACGCCGACGCATTGAACTCGCCCGAAACCGACACACCGTCAGGTTCCACTGTTTGTGAAGTTAACAGGCACTGTGCCGGATGTCCACGGTCGGTCAAGGTGGCGACGTGGGCGTACTTTCTGCACTTTTTGGTTGAGGGTTGAACCGCTCCGAGTTTTGCGCAGCCGATCCGAATTTGGCTTCGAATCTGTGCTCGATTTGTGCGCTTCGGCCGGTTCCCGGTCCCGTACATCCCATGTCCCGCAAGGGATCCAGAGGTTTCGAGCAGCTCACTCGTAATGAGCAGGTCAGGAGTTCGATTCTCCTCTCGGGCTCCACTCGAACCGGCCGAAATCCCCTGTAGTTGCGGGGGTCCGGCCGGTTTCGCTCCCCTTGCCGACGTGGGTCTGATCGGACACGTCAGCGAGTCAACTGCTCCTGCGGGGGCCGCCCTACGCTGGCGGCGTGATCATTGGGCAGACAGGTCGTCCCAACTCGGAGACTGCGCTGTGAACGTGTACCTGCGTCCCGACGACGAGGTCGTCGCCGCGTACACCTCGCTGCGCTCCCGGGTGGTCGAGCTGGTGCTCGCCCAGCCCGCCGACGCAGCGGACCGACCGGTGCCGCACTGTCCCGCCTGGAGCGTCGGCGACCTGCTCGCCCACATGGTCGGCGCCCCCGAGGACATCCTCGCCGGCCGCCTCGACGGTGTGGCCACTGACGCATGGACCCAGGCGCAGGTCGACCGCCACCGCGGCGAGTCCCTCGGAGTCCTCGCCGACACGTGGGTGTCGACGGCTGAGGAGTTCGACGTCGTGCTGACGGTGATCCCCGCTCCGGTGAACTCGCAGATCGTGCTCGACGCGACCACCCACGAGCACGACCTCCGTCACGCCCTCGGGGTGCCGGGGGCCCGGGACGACCTGGCCGTCACGGTGGCCCTCGGCTGGGTGCTCAACACCGCAGAGGCGGCATCGCCCGGCCTGGCCGCCCAGCTGGTCTCGTCCGGTCTCGACAACTTCGACCTCCTGCGGGCGTGCTCCGGCCGCAGGTCCCGAGACCAGGTCGCTGCGCTCGGCTTTGACCCCGACCTGCTCGCGTCCCTCGTCGACGGCTCGCCGGTCTCGGTACCGAGCGCTGCGGTGGACGAGTGATCTCTCGAGAGTTCTGGACCCGCTGGCTGCTCGTCGTCCTCTGGGCGCTGTTCGGCTACGCGCTGGTGCTGGTGGTCGCCGGTCCGGTCGCCGGGCGCCTGTTCGCAGCGTTCGGGTTCGGCCCGGACGGTCCGGCCGACACCGCAGCGGTGCGCGAGTACCTGAACCTTCCCTACATGGTGCTGGGAGCGGTGCTGGCCGGCTGGACGTCGATGATGATCAGCGTGGTCCGCGGCCCACTCCGGGATGGATCTCCCTGG
>CAIQNH010000253.1 GCA_903873135.1 uncultured Actinomycetes bacterium | reverse complement strand
GCTCCATGCCATGGCATGGAGCTCGCACCACAGAGCTGGGAGGGAGGGGTTGTCGACGGCCGGGAACGGCGGCCTACGGGTCGACCAGGCCCCTGACCGTCGCCGAGGCGGTGATCCGGATCCCGCCGACCGTGCCGGTCCCGAGCTGGCCGTCGCTGTTCGATCCCCAGCAACGTGCCGTCCCATCGGCCAGCGCCGCACAGGTGTGGGACCCGCCGGCGTCGACCTGGGCGACCTCGGCCAGCACCACCGAGGTGAACGGGGGTGACGCCAGCGACTGCAGCGCGACGACCGGCTCGAGTCGGTCGATGCCGGATGTTCCGTCGCCCACCTGACCGTCGGCGTTCTCACCCCAACACCTGATCTCCTGACTGTCGAGCGGCTGCGAGACGACGACGGCGCACGAGTGGTTCCCACCCACGGCCACGTGCAGCGCGTCCTCGGTCTCGAGGAGCCCACCCACGCTGTCGGGAGTCGGAGCAGCTCGCTGGACCACGGTTCCGTCACCGAGCTGACCCGAGGTGTTGCGCCCCCAGCACCTGACACCCGAACGCACGACGAACCCAGCGGCTGAGTTCTTCACCGGCGTGACCGCACAGCTGTGCGACGCTCCGGCACCCACGGAGACGGCAGCGGTGTCGACGGGGGTCGACGCGGTCGCGACCGACACGGGGGTGACCCGGTTGGTTCCCGTCGTTCCGTCTCCCACCTGCCCGAGCGTGTTCAGGCCCCAGCAGGCGGCGACGGCGCCGCGGCGCGCCGCACAGGTGTGGCCGTCGCCCGCGGCGACGTCGACCGCCCCGCTCGCCACCAACTGCGGCGTGGGCGAGTTCGAACCCGAGAACCCGTTGCCGACCTGCCCGAAGGAGTTGAACCCCCAGCAGAACACGAGTCCGTTGACACGGACCGCACAGGTGTGGGCCAGGCCGGCCGAGACCGACGCGACCCCGGCCACTCCCGGTGCGACCGGCGTCAGTCGGTTGTTGCCCGAGGTTCCGTCCCCCAACTGGCCGGAGCCGTTGAATCCCCAGCAGCGAACGGTGCGATCGAACAGGACGGCGCACGTGTGGGCCTCACCGGCGTCGAGCGCGATCACACCGGAGAGTCCTGTCACCGTCACCGGAGTCGATCGGTCGGTCCCCGACGTCCCGTCCCCGAGCTGACCGGACTGGTTGTCGCCCCAGCACCGGACGGTCCCCACCGCCAGCAGAGCGCACGAGTGGCCGCCACCGGTGGCCACCTGCACCACCCCCACCTGTCCGACAGGTGTGGTCGGGCTCACCCTGGCGACCCGGTCGCCGGTGCCCAGCTGACCCCCGGCGTTGTCGCCCCAGCACCGAGCGGTGCCTGCTGCGAGTACGGCGCAGGTGGACGTCTCCCCCGCCGTGACGTCGACCGCTCGACTGACTCCGGTGACGGCGACCGGGGTCGTCCGGTCGTCGTTCGTCCCGTCGCCCAGCCTGAAGTCGCTGTTCTCACCCCAGCACCGGATCGAGCCGTCGATGCGCACGGCGCAGGTGTGCCCACGGGACAGTGCGATCGCTGCGACCTCGCCGAGTCCGGTCACGGGGACCGGTGTGAGTCGCCCGATCGTGGTGCCGTCACCGAGCTGACCGCTGGTGTTCTGACCCCAGCAACGAGCGGTGCCTCCCGCCAGTACCGCGCACGAGTGCGAGATTCCGGCCCCGACCTGGACCACCCCGACCAGGCCCGAGACCGCGACGGGAGTGGACGACTCGACGACACCACCGTCGCCGAGCTGCCCGGAGAAGTTGGCGCCCCAGCACCGGACGCTGCCACCCACCAGCAGGGCGCAGGCGTGACTCCCACCGGCGTCGATCTGGGCGACACCGGACAGGCCCTGCACCACTGTGGGCAGGCTCCGGTCGTCGAAGGTTCCGTCGCCGATCTGCCCGAACTCGTTGAGCCCCCAGCACCGCACGGTCCGATCCGCGAGCAGTGCACACGAGAACGCCGGACCGACGGCGATCTGGACGACCCCGGACAAGCCCGGGACCGGTCCGGGAACGAGCCGATCACCTGTGGTGCCGTCGCCGAGCTCCCCCGAGTCGTTGGACCCCCAGCACTCCACCGTCCCGTCCCCGATGAGCGCACACGTGTGATCTCCCGGCCCCTCGACCTGCACCGCCGCCGTGATCCCCGGCACCCTCGCCGGCGTGGTGGGCGACGCTCGAGTGCCGATTCCGGCGTTGCCGAAGAAGTTCTCGCCCCAGCACTCGACCTCACCTCCAGCGACCACGTGACACGCAGACGCCTGGCTCGCCGAGACCGTCTCGACCGATCTGGGGAGCTCCGGGGCGGGTTCGTAGTAGCCGAGCACGTCCACGAGGTAGCTGGTCGTCCCGCCGGCGTTCGTGATCCCCAGGTCCGCCAGACCGCCCAGCGCCAACGGCAACGTCCCCGTGTTCGTGATCCCCCCGACCGGCGTGTAGTTGAGGAACGTCGCGGCGGCGACTGCGCCTGCCGGACCCGGCCGAGTGAATCCGACCCCCGACGGGTTCACCGCCGTGAGCGACGCCTCCACCGCCGCCGCCCGATGTGGCACCTCGCACCCGGTGACGTTCGCCGTGCCCTGTGACACGAACCCCACCCGATCCCCCGCCGTCCGGAACGTCCGGGTCTGACCCGGCGCCAACGGGCCACCAGCGTTGCGGGTGTCGACCGTCCGGCACGGCGTCACCGTCTGGTAGCGGGTGCCCTGGCCCGGCGCGGTCGTGTAGTAGCCCTGCACGTCGACCGCCACCTGGATGGAGCCGCCCTGATTGCGGATCTGCAGGTCGATCGGCCCGCCGGCCGAGAGCGACACGCTGCCGGTGTTCGTGATCCCCACACCGACCGTGTAGTTGATGAACGCAGCACTGGTGCTCGTGTCGCTCGGCGACACCTGGACGAAGCCGTTCGCGCCCGACGGCGTGATCACGGTCAACGACAACTCCACCCCGGGAACCTCGTCCGGTACGCCGCAGCCACCCGCCACGCCCCCCTGCGACGCGAAGTTCGCACCCGTGCCGGCCACCTGGAAGGCGCGCACCGCACCGTTCCCCACGACGCCCGAGCCACCTCGGGTGTCGACCACCCGACACGGTGACGACAGCGGCACGTACGAGGCCCCGCCCGACGGGGAGAAGTACCCCTGGATGTCGATCACCACGTGCGCCGAACCACCCAGGTTCGACACCGACAGGTCCTGGACGAAGACCGTGTTCAGCGGCACCGTCCCCGTGTTCGTGATGCCCCTCCCGTTCGTGTAGTTCAGGAACACCGCGTTCACGCTCGTCCCCGTCGGAGCGGCCCGCAGGAAGCCGGTTCCCACCGGCGTCCCGGGCACCGTGACCGAGACCTCCACCGCGGTCGCCGACGACGGCACGCCGCAGCCCGACGCACTGCCGCCCTGGCCGACCATGCTCGACGACCCGCGCATCTGGAACGAGCGCAGGTCGCCGTTCGCCAGATCCCCACCCGGGACACCCGGCTTGCGGGTGTCCACGGCCCGGCACGGCGACACCAGCGCGGTGTAGCCCAGACCACCCGGCACGGGGGCCGCCGACGCCGCTGGCGCAACGATCGGCGAGTCGTCGGGCGCCACGCCCTCGACCACCGCCCCGGTGAACCCCAGCACCGACCCGAGCACGGCCGCCGTCGCCACCACGCCGACCCCACGACGAACTCCGACCACTGGGCTCCTCCGACCGTCCGGACCGGACCGGGACGCTAGACGCCCGTTCCCCCGCCACGCCCTGCGGTCACCGACAGGTGCGGCGGCGCGGTCTTCGGAGGATGCTCCGGCCGCTGGACCCCGATCGCTCAGGTCGACGTGATCACCCGGGCGACCGATCGTTGGTCGAGGGTGCCGTCGCCGAGCTGGCCCGACTCGTTCGCCCCCCAGCACTGGACCACCCCGATGGTCGGGTCACCGCCGGACAGCGCCCCGCTCAGGGCGCACGAGTGGCCGGAGCCCCCGTCGACCTGGAGCACCAGGAGCAACGTGAGCGCCAGTTCGTCCAGGACCGGAGCAGGCGTCGTGCCCGGGGTGGCGGTCGAGTTCCGGCCGAGCTGGCCGGAGCCGTTGAGCCCCCAGCACGACGCACTGCTCGCGAACTCGGCCCACACGACGGCGCAGGTGTGCTGGTCGCCGGCTGCGACCTGACGCACGACGGAACCGACTCCGGCCGGCCCCGTCACGGCGCCCACCGCCGGACCGGTCGTGCCGTCTCCCAGCTGGCCGAAGGAGTTGGCACCCCAGCAGACGGCCGACGTGCCGGGAACCACGGCGCACGAGTGCGCCACGCCGCCCGTCAGACCCACCACGGGCGTGCTCAGCCCGACGACCGTGACCGGAGCCGTCGAGGTGCTCCCGGTGGCACCGTTCCCCAGCTGACCGTCGAAGTTCAATCCCCAGCAACGGACCAGGAGGTTCACCGCCATCGCGCACGTGTGGTTGGGGCCCGCCGCCAGCGTGATCACCGCGCCGAGCCCGGAGGTCCCGGTCGCCTCGGTCCGGTTGGACGTGGTCCCATCACCGAGCTGACCGAACAGGTTGAACCCCCAGCAACGCACCGTCCCGTCGTCGGCACGGGCGCAGGTGTGGTTGCTGCCGGCGACCAGCTCGACGATCCCCGTCATCGGACCCCCCGAGCTGAGCACCTGGACGGGGGCCGTCGAGATGCCGGACGGCGCACCGTCACCGAGCTGTCCGACGGCGTCGTCGCCCCAGCACCAGACGGTCCCGTCGTAGCGGAGCGCACAGGTGTGTCCCGCGCCGGCGGCCAGTTGCACCACGCCGTCCATCCCGTTCACGGCGAGGGGCGTCGACTCCGTCCCTCCCACGGGACTCACGCCGACCTGGCCGACGGTGTTGGACCCCCAGCACAGCACCTGCCCCTGCACCAGGACGGCGCAGGTGTGGCTGGCACCCGCCTCGACCGCCGCGAACCCCTGGCTCCCCACGAGTGGAGTCGGCACGGTGACGGGTGCTCCAGCGGCGAACCCGGCCGCACCCCGGGCGCCGTTCCCCCAGCACTCCGTCGCCGGGAACTCGCCGAAGCCCACCTGCATCACGACCGCACAGGTGTGGCCGCCTCCCGCGGAGAGCTGCAGCACCCGATCGAATCCCGTGAGCACGAGCGTCGGCGTCGACCGACCGACCGTCGTGCCGTCACCGAGCTGGTGGTCCACGTTGTCGCCCCAGCAGCGGGCGGTTCCGTCGGCGAGCGCGGCACAGGTGTGGGCGCCACCCACCGTGAGGTCGACCGCTCCGCTGATCCCCTGGACCGGGACCGGGGTGCGCCTCGACACCGTGGTCCCGTCGCCGAGCTGGCCGGCGCCGTTCGCTCCCCAGCAGCGGACGGCCCCCGAGGCGAGCAGGGCACACGAGTGCTCGGGTCCGACGTCGAGGTCGACCACACCCGTGAGCCCGCTGACCGCGACCGGCGAGGTCCGACGGACGACCGTGCCGTCACCGACCTCACCTGCCCCGTTCGCCCCCCAGCACCGGGCGGTGCCGTCGGCGAGCTGCGCGCACGTGTGGAAGCGGCTGGCAGCCAGACGCACCACGTTGGCCAGACCCGGGACGTCGACCGGGATCGACCGGTTGGTCGTCGTCCCGTCGCCGAGCTGGCCGTCGACGTTCAGTCCCCAGCAGCGCACGGTGCGGTTGGACCGCAGCGCGCAGGTGTGGTCGCCGCCGGTGACCACCTGCACCACGTCGACGAGCGACGCCACCGGCACCGAGATCGACCGGTCGACGGTGTCACCCACTCCGAGCTGGCCGGCGCCGTTGGCGCCCCAGCAGCGGACGGTGTCGTCCGCCAGGAGGACGCACGAGTGACCGCCACCGGCGGCGACCGTGACCACCCCATTGAGCCCGGGCACGGTGACGGGATTCCACGAGTCGTTCACGCTGCCGTCGCCGAGCTGACCGCTGCCGTTCTCGCCCCAGCAGCGCACCTGCCCACCGCCCACCACCTGGCAGGAGTGCTCGGGGCCGGCGTCGACCAGTTCGGGCGAGCGCGGGTGGTCGGGCAGCGGGTCGTAGTAGCCGAGGACGTCGACGAGGTAGGCCGCGGAGCCACCGCGGTTCCTGACGGCGAGGTCGGCGAGCCCGACGACCGACAACGGCAGCGAACCGGTGTTGGTGATGCCACCGACGGCGCTGAAGTTGAGCACGGTCGCCGTCGGCAGGCGTCCGGCCGGGGCCACCTGGGCGAACCCGGTGCCCGTCGGGGACACCGCCGTGATCGAGGCCTCGACGGCGGCGGCGCGCTGCGGGACGCCGCAGGTCCGGTTCGTCGTCCCCTGGGCGACGAGGTCCATCCCCGCTCCACCGGTCTGGAACGTCCGGGTCGAGTCCGGACCGAGCGGCCCGCCGGCGGCACGGGTGTCGACGGTGCGGCACGGGACGACCGGCTGGTAGCGGGAGCCCTGACCGGGGCTCGTCGTGAAGTAGCCCTGCACGTCGATGCGGACGTGGACGGTGCCGCCCAGGTTCTGCACGACCAGGTCGAGGGGTGAGGCGTTGGACAGCGTGACGGTCCCGGTGTTGGTGATCCCGGTACCACCCGTGTAGTTGACGAACGCCGAGGTCGGGATGGTCCCCTGGTTCGGAGCCACCCGGACGAACCCCGTCCCGACGGGATCGACGACCGTGACGGCCAGCTCGACGGCGTCGGCCCCGTCGGGGACTCCGCAACCGGAGGACGGACCACCCTGCCCCGACAGGTCGGCGCCGGACCCGGCGATCTGGAACGCCCTCGAGGCCGCGG
>CAIQNH010000252.1 GCA_903873135.1 uncultured Actinomycetes bacterium | reverse complement strand
GAGCGCGTACCTCCCCTACCCGGGTTTCCGACCGGCCGCCGGCGCCGTGGGCGAGTACAACGGCAAGTTCATGGTCAACCAGCACGTGCTGCGCGGCGGCTGCTGCGCCACGCCGCCCGGCCACAGCCGACCGACCTACCGCAACTTCTTCCCACCGCACGCCCGCTGGGCCTTCAGCGGCGTGCGGCTCGCGTCCGACCGGTGAACGCCACCGTCGAGGTCCACCTCGACCGGCGCGCCTGGCGGGACCACCTGGCCGCGGTCACCGCAGCGGGCCTGCAGGACGACCCGCCCTGGACGCCGCCGGTGTGGTTCTACGACCAGGTCGGCTCGGCGCTGTTCGACCGGATCACCCGACTCCCCGAGTACTACCCGACACGGTGTGAACGCTCGATCCTGGAAGCACGGGCGGACCGGATCGCCGAGCTGACGGGCGCCGAGACGCTGGCCGAGCTGGGTTCGGGGACCTCCGAGAAGACGCTGCTGCTGCTCGACGCGCTGGTCGCCGCCGGCACGCTCCGACGGGTCGCCCCCTTCGACGTGTCCGAGGAGGTCCTGCGCGACGCGGTCACCACGATCGGCGAGCGCCACCCGGGCGTCGCGGTGCACGCAGTCGTCGGCGACTTCCACGAGCACCTCGGGCACCTGCCGACCGACGGACGGTGCCTGCTGGCGTTCCTCGGCTCGACGATCGGCAACCTGACCCCGGCCGAGCGGAGGGTGTTCCTGTCCGGGGTCCGGGACGTCCTCGGCGAGGGCGACCGCTTCCTGCTCGGCACCGATCTGGTCAAGGACCGCGGCCGGCTCGTCGCCGCGTACGACGACCCTGAGGGCGTGACCGCCGAGTTCAACCTGAACGCCCTGCGGGTGATGCGTCGCGAGCTCGGCGCCGAGATCGACACCGAACGGTGGCGGCACCGAGCGGTGTTCGACGAGGACCACCAACGGATCGAGATGCACCTGGTGGCCACGGCCGCCACCAGCGTCCGGATCGAGCAGCTCGGGGTGGACCGGGCGTTCGCCGCCGGCGAGTGGATCCGTACCGAGATCAGCGCGAAGTTCCGGTTCGAGGGCGTGCACGCCGAGCTGGAGCGCGCCGGCCTCGACGTCGTCGAGTCGTGGACCGACGACGACGGCGACTTCCTCCTGACGCTCGCTCAGCCCCGGGGCACGAGCGCCAGCTGACGGGACTGGGCGACGAGCGCGCCCGTCGGGTCCCACACCTCACCGTCGACCTCGAGGAACCCGCCGGTGACGAACCGCGTGCGGAACGAGCACGCCAGCCAGCCCGGTGCGGGCCGGGCCCGCAGGTGTGCGGTCAGCTCGACCGTCGGGGTCCACGCGGCCGGCAGCGAGGCGTTGAAGATCGTCGGGGGGAAGGCGTCGACCGCGAGCAGCAGACCGACGGTGTCGATCGGCTCGTCGTCGCGGAGCCGGAACCACCCCCGCACCTGCGGGACGCCGCTCGGCTCGCCCCGGAACAGGCCGCCGTCCTCCGGGTGGAGCCGGACCTCGACCCGGTCCATGAACGTCGGCGGGAAGCCGTCACCACTGACGACCAGCTCGCAGTCCCCCACCGGAGGCAGTTCGGGTGGGGCGCCGTCGAGGTGGAGCACGTCAGCGGACGTGCCGAGCGTCCCGAGCGTGGCCAGCGCCGTCACGACGTCCTGGCCCCCGGCGTGCATCGTCGCCCGGGCGGTGGTGAAGCGCCTGCCCTCCTTGACGACCTCGGTGGACACGACGGCGGGACCGGCGCGACCGGGACGGAGGTAGTGCGCCGTGATCGTGACCGGATCGGGCCGGCCCGTGGCCGCGACCAGGGCCCGTCCGACCACGGCGAGCAACAGGCCCCCGTCCACGTTGCCGACGATGTCCCACCCGTCGGGGACGTCGGCGGCGTAGGTCCCCCCACCCCGGTCCTCGAGCCGGGTGGCTGCGGCGAAGGCCTGCTCGGTCGGCACGTCCGGACCCTACGCGTGTCGACCGGCTGCGCCCGAGTCGGACGAACCGGCTGCGTCGGTCAGAGGAACGTGGCGACCGCCACGAAGTGGCAGGTTCCGGCCACGATGGTCATGCCGTGCCAGACCTCGTGGTACCCGAACCGCTCCGGCGAGGGGTCCGGTCGACGACGGCCCAGGATCACCGCACCCACGGTGTAGAGCACCCCGCCCACGGCGAGCAGCACCAGCTGCGGCCACGTGAGCCGGGTCACGAGCAGCGGTGCGGTCAGCAGGCCGGCCCACCCCAGCACGATGTAGAGCCACGAGCCGACCGACTCGTGCCCGGCGCCGAGCTTGGCCATCTTCAGCGAGACGCCGACCATGGCCACGACCCAGACCGCCACGAGCGTCGGGATGCCCCAGGTCGGGGGCAGCACCAGCAGGCAGATCGGCGTGTAGGTGCCGGCGATCAACAGGAAGATCATGGAGTGGTCCGCCCGTCGCCACCACTTGACCGCGGTCGGTGTGTGGGCGAGCCGGTGGTACGAGGCGCTCACGGCGTAGAGCCCGACGAGCGTCGCCCCGTAGACCAGCACGGCGGCCCGACCGAGCCCCGTGTCGGCCGCCGCCGCCAGCAGGACCACCGCCGGCAGGGCCACCACTGCGGCGATCAGGTGGAGCCGCCCCCGCCAGAACGGTCGGAAACCGTACGCGTCCACCACCACCGGATCCGTCGCCACTGCACTCATCGCCACACCCCCCTGGTCGAGTTCCCCCTCGCCGTCCGGTCACCCGGACGATGCACCAGTGGTACGACCAGTCGGTGAACTGCACAAGTGGGCAGAGTTACTAGTGGGTGGACACTGGCCCCTGAGGGCTCGACGGCCGACCGCTCAGCCGATCAGCTCACGCACGTCGACCCACAACAGGATCGACAGCAGCACGATCACCGAAGTGTTGAGGGCCACGATGACGTACCGGTAGCGGTGGCCGGAGATCCAGAACCGGCGGATGCTGGCCACGTTGAAGCCGATGGCCACCACGCTGATGACGATCCCGATGAACGGGCCGACGCCCTTGGCCACGCCGAGCAGCGGCAGGATCCACGGGAAGACCACGTAGGCCAGCAGGCAGCGGGTGCCCGAGATCACGATCGACCGGCTGAACACCCGCGACGCCGGGTCGGTCGTGGCAGTGGTCGTGGCAGCGGTCGTGGCAG
>CAIQNH010000251.1 GCA_903873135.1 uncultured Actinomycetes bacterium | reverse complement strand
GGACGGAAGCGGGGAGGGGAGGGCGGCCGGCCGGGTCTACGATCGGCTGGCTCGGGGCGACCGGGACCCGACGAGCTGGACGACGCAGAGCCGTGGGAGGTCGACCGTGACGGACGAGCCGACGATCGAGGACTACTACCACGAGGACCGGACCTTCCCGCCGAGTCCTGCGTTCACGGCCGCCGCAGTCGTGTCCGACGCGGCGATCTACGACGAGGCCGCTGCGGACCCGGTGGGGTTCTGGGCCCGTCAGGCCACCGAGCTGATCTCGTGGGACGAGCCGTTCGCCGAGGCGCTCGAGTGGGAGCTGCCCTTCGCCCGCTGGTTCGTCGGCGGTCGGCTGAACGTCAGCTACAACTGCCTCGACCGACACGTGGAAGCGGGACTGGGCGAGCGGGTGGCCCTCCACTGGGAGGGTGAGCCCGGTGACACCCGGACCATCACCTACGCCGACCTGCTCGACGAGGTGTCGCGGTTCGCCGCCGTGCTCCGGGGCCTCGGCGTGGAGCTCGGCGACCGGGTCTGCATCTACATGCCCATGATCCCCGAGGCGGTGGTCGCCATGCTGGCGTGCGCCCGGATCGGGGCGGCGCACTCGGTGGTCTTCGGCGGATTCAGCCCGGACTCGCTCGTCGACCGGATCGAGGATGCCGGCGCGGTGGTCGTCGTGACCGCCGACGGCGGCTACCGGCGGGGCGCACCGTTCCTGCTCAAGCCCAACGTCGACGCCGCCGTGGCTGCGTGTCCGACCGTGCGCAGCGTCGTGGTGGTCGACCGCTGCGGCGGCGACGTCGACATGACCGACGGACGTGATCACTGGTACGCCGACCTGATGGACTCGACGCCTGAGGGTGTCGGGCCCGTGAGCGTCGACAGCGAGCAGCTGCTCTTCCTCCTCTACACCTCCGGGACCACCGCCCGACCCAAGGGGATCATGCACACCACCGGTGGCTACCTGACCCAGGTCGCCTGGACCCACCGGGCGACCTTCGACCTCCGTCCCGAGACCGACGTCTACTGGTGTGCCGCCGACGTCGGCTGGGTCACCGGGCACAGCTACATCGTCTACGGCCCCCTGTGCAACGCCGCCACGTCGGTGATGTACGAGGGCACCCCTGACACGCCGCGCACCGAGCTGCGTGCCGGTGACGACCCGGGAGCCTGGGACAAGGACCGACTCTGGGACATCATCGAGCGCTACGGCGTCACTCAGCTCTACACCGCGCCGACCGCCATCCGGACCTTCATGAAGTGGGGAGGGGAGTGGCCGGGACGCCACGACCTCACGTCGCTGCGGGTCCTGGGTTCGGTCGGCGAGCCCATCAACCCCGAGGCGTGGATGTGGTACCACGACCACGTCGGTGGTGGCCGTTGTCCGATCGTCGACACCTGGTGGCAGACCGAGACCGGCGGCCACATGATCACCCCGCTCCCGGGCGTCACCACCACCAAGCCCGGGTCCGCCTGTCGGGCCCTCCCCGGCATCGGGGTCGAGGTGGTGGACGACGCCGGGTCCCCGGTCACCCAGGGGGGCGGCTACCTGACGCTCACCCAGCCGTGGCCGGCGATGCTGCGGGGGATCTGGGGCGACCCCGACCGCTACCTGGAGACCTACTGGTCGACCTACGAGGGTCGGTACTTCGCCGGGGACGGGGCGAAGATCGACGAGGACGGCTACCTGTGGCTGCTCGGGCGTGTCGACGACGTCATGAACGTCTCGGGACACCGCATCTCGACGACCGAGGTGGAGTCGGCGCTCGTCGACCACCACGCCGTCGCCGAGGCCGCCGTGGTCGGGGCGACCGACCCGACCACCGGCCAGGCGATCGTCGGCTACGTCATCCTGCGCGGCGGCGTGGAGGCCACACCCGAGCTGCGTGAGGAGGTCCGCCAGCACGTCGCCGTGAAGCTCGGGGCGATCGCCCGACCCCGGGCGGTCATCGTCGTGCCCGACCTCCCCAAGACGCGCTCCGGGAAGATCATGCGCCGTCTGCTCCGCGACGTCGTGGAGGGGCGCCAGCTCGGAGACACCACGACCCTAGCCGACGCCGGGGTGGTGGAGGCCATCCGGGCCGGTGCCGCTGCCGGCGACGAGGACTGAGCTGGTCCGCCTGCTCCCGGACCTGCTCGTCGGCTCCGCTGCGGGGTGCCGGTAGCGTGCGGGCGTGGGTTGGGTGCTGGTCCTCGTCGTCGTGGGCGTGCTCGTCGTGGTGGGCGTGGCCATCTACGACCGGACGCAGCGACGGCACGCCATCCTCCGCAACTACCCGGTGGTCGGTCACTTCCGCTACGCGCTCGAGTCGTTCGGGCCCGAGCTGCGCCAGTACATCCTGACCAACAACAACGAGGAGCGACCCTTCAGTCGCGACGAGCGACGGTGGATCTACACCTCGGCCTACCGACGCGACAACACCTTCGGTTTCGGGACCGACAACCATCTCGACGTCACGCCGGACTACCTGATCGTCGCCCAGTCCGCCTTCCCGGAGCTGCCCCGACCGGGCGAGCCGACCGGGCCGGAGTGGGACTTCCCCGTGCCCTGCGCCAAGGTGGTCGGAGGCGACCGTCGCCCCGGTGCGTTCCGTCCGTCGTCGGTCGTGAACATCTCGGGAATGAGCTTCGGCTCGCTCTCGGGGGCGGCGGTGGAGTCCCTCAACCGGGCTGCCGCCCTGACCGGCTGCTACCAGAACACCGGCGAGGGCGGGATCTCGGTGCACCACCGACACGGTGGTGACCTGGTGGTGCAGGTGGGGACCGGGTACTTCGGCTGCCGGAACGAGGACGGGTCGTTCTCGATGGACCGCCTCGTCGAGATGGTGGGAACGGCGCCCGTCCGGGCGATCGAGGTCAAGCTCTCCCAGGGGGCCAAGCCGGGCCTCGGCGGACTCCTCCCCGGGGTGAAGGTCACGCCCGAGATCGCCCGGGCCCGAGGGATCCCCGTCGGGGAGGACTGCCGCAGCCCGGCCCGACACAGCGCCTTCGACGGCGTGGAGGGGCTGGTGGACTTCGTGGAGGAGGTGGCTGCGGCGACCGGACTGCCCGTCGGCATCAAGTCGGCCGTGGGGGAGCGTGGCTTCTGGATCTCGCTGGCCGACCGCATGGAGCGGACCGGCCTGGGGCCCGACTTCGTCACGATCGACGGTGGTGAGGGTGGTACCGGCGCGGCGCCGCTGGTGTTCGCCGACCACGTGTCGCTCCCGTTCCTCCGGGCCTTCCCCCGGGCGTTCCGACCGTTCGCCGAGCGGGGCCTGACCGACCGGGTGGTGTTCATCGGGAGCGGCAGGCTCGGGCTGGCCGACCGGGCCCTCGCTGCGTTCGCGCTCGGCTGCGATGCGGTCCACGTGGGCCGCGAGGCGATGCTGGCGATCGGCTGCATCCAGGCGCAGCGGTGCCACACCGACCGTTGCCCGACCGGCGTGGCCACCCAGTCCCCACGCCGGGAGCGGGGACTGGACCCGGACCACAAGTCGGTCCGTGCCGCCAACTACCTGGCCACCCTGCGCCACGAGCTGCTGCGTCTGGCACGCACCTGCGGTCACCACCACCCGGCACTGGTCACCGCCGAACAGGTCGAGCTGCTCGACGCCCAGCAGGTGACCACGTCGCTCGGGCAGCTCCACGACTACCGACCGGGCTGGGGAGTTCCCGGCCCGGGCGAGGTCCGCGACCTGCTCGCCGACTGGCCGGCCGACGCCCGCGCCCCGGGTCGGTAGGCTCTGCCCCCGTGCCCGTGGAGGACCAGCACTTCGAGAACTGGCTGTGGCGGGACGAGCCGCGGGCCGGTGGGCCTGCGGTGGTGTTCGACATGGACGGCGTGCTGTCCGATGCCAGCACGCGTCAGCACTACCTCGAGTACCCGTTCAGGGACTGGGAGGCCTTCTTCCACGCCTGCGGCGACGACGAGCTCATCGCCGAGGTGGCCCGGTTGCTCGACGTGCTCGAGGCCGACCTCCAGGTCGTCCTGCTGACTGCCCGGCCCATCCGGGTCCGACCGCAGACCCTCGGGTGGCTCGACCGGTACCAGCTCCGGTGGGACCTCCTCATCATGCGGGAGTACGGCGACTACATGGCTGCCCGCAGCTTCAAGCAGCGCACGGTCACCGAGCTCCGGAGTCGGGACTACGACCTCCGGTTGGCCTTCGAGGACGACCCGAGGAACGTGCACATGTTCCACACCCAGGGCGTGCCGTGCATCTACATCCACTCCGGCTACTACGAGTGAGCCGACCCGACGGGGTCTGAGCGCGTCCGCAGGTCCACCTGCGGCCGCCCTGCCGTCCGCCCTGCCGCCGACGTACGATCTTCGTGTCAGGTGTCAGACGCGGGAACCGGGAGGTCCTCAGCGACCATGGCCAACAACGCCAAGACTGCGATCCTGCTCGCCGGCCTCGGTGGGCTGTGCATGTTCATCGGCTCGTTCTGGGGTCGTGGCGGTGTCGTGGTCGGCCTGGTGGTCGGCCTCCTGTTCTGCGGCGGTTCGTACTGGTTCTCCGATCGACTCGCCATCGCCTCGGCGCGGGCGGTCGAGGTCACACCGGAGCAGATGCCGCAGTACCACCGGATCGTCGCCGAGCTCTGCGACCGGGCGAGCCTGCCGGTACCCCGCCTCTACGTGTCCCCGGAGCAGCAGCCCAACGCCTTCGCCACGGGCCGGAATCCCGCCAACGCTGCGGTCTGCGTGACCGAGGGGCTGCTCCACACACTGGACTGGGAGCAGGTCCAGGGGGTGCTCGCCCACGAGCTGGCCCACGTCCGCAACCGCGACATCCTCATCGGCTCGGTGGCCGCAGCGGTCGCCATGGGGATCACCTTCGTCGCCAACATGGCCCAGTGGGCGCTGATCTTCGGCGGTGGGCGGTCCGACGACCGGGAGAACCCGATCGCCGCGCTCCTCATGGTGGTCCTGGCCCCGCTGGCCGCCGGCCTCATCCAGGCGGCGATCAGTCGGAGCCGTGAGTTCGAGGCCGACGCCTCGGCCGCCCGGCTGCTCGGCACCGGCGAGCCGCTCGCCCGGGCGTTGGAGCAGCTCGACGCCTCCGCGCAGCGCATCCCCTCGAGGGTGAACCCTGCCGAGGCCTCGGCGTACATCGTGAACCCCTTGCGGGGCCGCAGCCTGGGCCGGCTCTTCTCGACCCACCCGCCGGCGGCTGACCGGATCGCGCGCCTGCGATCCGGCGCCTGGGTCTGAGGTCCATCCCGCGCCCACCCCGCTCTGTGGTGCGAGCTACATGGATGTTGGTGTAGCTCGCACCACAGAGCCGGTGGGTGGGGGGGCGGTCAGTCCCGGAAGTTGCCGAACTGGAGCGGGAAGTCGAACTCGTGCTCCTTGCAGGCGTTGATCACCGCCTGCAGGTCGTCCCGCTTCTTGCCGATCACCCGGACCTGCTCGCCCTGGGTCTGGGACTGGATGCCCTTCAGCCCCAGCTCCTTGACGAACTTGTTGAGCTGCTTGGCCTTGTCGCTGTCGATTCCGGCCACCAGCTTGCCGAGCTGACGGGCCGACCCGCCGGAGGCCTCCTCGATCTTCTCCCACGACAGCGCCTTCATCGACAGGCCGCGCTTCACGAACTTCTCCTCCACGACCTGGCGCACCGCACGGAGCCGGTCCTCCGTGGCCGATCGGATGGTGATGCCGGTGTCCCCGAGCTCGATCGAGGAGTCCGTGTTCTTGAAGTCGAACCGGTTGGCCACCTCACGGGCGGCCTGGTCCACGGCGTTGCGGACCTCCTGCATGTCGACCTCCGAGGTGATGTCGAAGCTGGGCACGGGACCTCCTGGGCTCGTCCTCCACCGCCGCCGGCAGCCCGACCGGGTACGGGGGCGACGTCCGAGTTCCGGCCGTCGCGCACAGGACGCTATCGTGACCGCTCCAGCGGGTCGGTGCCCGAGCGGCCAAAGGGAGCAGACTGTAAATCTGCCGGTGTATGCCTTCGAAGGTTCGAATCCTTCCCGGCCCACGCTGACGGACCCCCGCTCAGGCGGGGGTCCTGTGCTGTCCGGCCCCGTGCGCTGATGGGTTCAGAGCAGCAGTTCGGCCACGGTCACGTCGAGCCAGCGTCCGAACTTGCGGCCGACCTCCCGCTCGTGGCCCACCACCTCGAACCCGACCGACTCGTGGAGGCGGATCGACGCGTGGTGCCCACCGACGATGCGGGCCACGAGGGCGTGGAACCCGTGCGCCCGGGCGGTGGCCACCAGCCCCTCGAGGAGCGCCCGTCCCACGCCGGCGCCCCGGGCCGTCTCGGCCACGTAGACCGAGGTCTCGGCGGTCGTGGAGTACGCCGGACGGTCCCGGTAGGGCGAGAGCGAGGCGAAGCCGACCACCTCCGGGGCGGACTCGTCCGTGGACCGGTCGGCGACGACCACGGCGTGGGCGCCCGACCGGTCGGCGATCCAGGCGCGCTGCTGCTCGAGCGAGCGTGGGACCAGGTCGAACGTGACCACGGAGTGCTCGACCTCGTGGTTGTAGATCGCGAGCACGGCGGGTGCGTCGTCGACCGTGGCCGGTCGGATGAACACGACCCGACGCTACTGCCCGGACCGCTGGCGGCCGTGGAGAGTTGCGGGGTCGGTCGTCCCGGACCGGCTCAGCGCGGACCGGCGGCGACCGCCGGCTGCAGGCTGCAGACCGCCAGGCTGCCGGTGAGCGCCTCGGCGCTGGCCCACCCACCGATGCGCGGATCGTCGGTGAGGAGGACGACCTGTTGGTGGCGTGACGCCGAGACGAGTGCCTCGAGGAGGGTGGGCAGGTCCCGGTCGTCGACCCCGCTGAACGGCTCGTCCAACAGCGCCGGGAAGCACTCCTCGGTGTCGCCCAGCCGGCGGAGCGACTCGAGGCGGGCGACCAGCGCCCCGACCGTCTCGCCGGCCCGACCGTCGGGTCGGTCCCGCTCCGCGAAGGCGAGCGTCTGGCTGGTGGCCACTGCCGAGGCCTCGACGGCCCGTCGGTGGTCGATCGCCCACTCGGCGGGCACGTCCCCGGCGAGCTCCCGCCATCGGGCCAGGGCGTCGCGGTGCGCCTGCGCCGCGGCCAGGAACCGCTGCCGGCCCAGGTCCGACCCGAGCAGGCTGTTCACCCGCTGGAGGTGGAACCCGAGGTAGCTGGTCGCTCCGGCGACCTCGAGGGCCTCGGCCTCGGCCGTCCTGGCTCGTTCCGACCGCCGCCAGGTCACGAACGAGGCCACCACGGCGGCCCCGGCGATGACGGCGAGCGGCACGACGACGAGGTCGCCGACGAGGCGCACCAGCGGGAACGACAGCAGGGCGGCGATCCCGGCGATCAGGAACGTCGCCCGCCGGACCCGCTCGGACTCCTCCTGGGCCTGCTCGAAACGCTCGTGGCGTTCCTCGATGCTGGCGATCACCTCGGCGTCCTCGACCTGCCCGCCGACCTCGGTGGCGACCTGTTCGAGCTGGACGCCGTGACGGACCACGGCCTCCGCCGCCGGCCACAGCTCCTGCTGGTCGGCCGCGGCGAGCCGCTGGAGTCGCTCCCCGTCGGTCGCCTCACCGGTCAGGTCCTCGGCCGTCACGCACAGGGCCCGTCGGGCCTCCCGCTCGTCGAGCCCGGCCCGGGCCAGCAGGTCGATGCCGTTGGCCCCGTCGGTGAAGTCCTCGGTGACGTCGCGGCGGCCGTCGACGTCGACCACCCGGTGGACGTCGTCCGCGGGCCGGAAGATGGCGAACCGGCGCCCGTCGTCGGCCCGGAGCTCCACGTGGACCCCGGGCCTGCTGGGCCCGAGTGAGCCGACGAGGTCGCTCACCAGGCCGGCCCGCTCCAGGGGACCGAGGCCGGTGACGACGGTGAGGTCGGGGTGGAGGGCCAGGGCGACCTGCCGGTCGGCCGCGGCGAGGCTGGAGAGCACGAGTCGATCGAAGCGCACGGAGGGGCATCGGCCCGAACCGGCCGTCGCTTGAGGTTCGCTGGAGGTTGGCCGCGATCCCCGCTGTTTGTGGGCATCCGGGCGCCGTCGCTAGAGTTGGCGCTCTCCCGGTGGCCCGTCCACCGGGCCGGCCCCCTTAGCTCAGTCGGCAGAGCGTTTCCATGGTAAGGAAAAGGTCGTCAGTTCGATTCTGACAGGGGGCTCGCTGCGGTCACCTCGGTGGCCGTCACCGGCGGCGTAGCTCAGTTGGTGAGAGCACTCGG
>CAIQNH010000250.1 GCA_903873135.1 uncultured Actinomycetes bacterium | reverse complement strand
GGTGGCTCCGTCGGCAGGGTGGTCTCGTTCGCCGATCCGGGGGCGTCCCCGACGGTGGTGGCCATGCTCACCCGTCGCGGCCCGGCACCGTGGGCGATGTCCCGGTTCGTCGCCGTCCTCGAGCGCGGCGTCCCCGTGGGCGTCCCGGTCGGGTTCCCGTGACCCGGGGAGGTCGGTCGGGACGACCGCTACGCTCGACGTGGCGAGGCGTCGGACTCGTCGGAGCACCGGGAGGGTCGAGGTGACCGAGCTCGTCGGGACGGGTGGTGGACTGCGGTCGGCCTGCTTCGCTCCGCACTCCGCGCTGTACCTCCGACCCGACGGCTTGGTGCACGCCTGCTGCGTGACCGGATTCTCGGTGGGGACGGTCCACGGCCCGGAGCGACAGTCGCTCCGGGAGATCTGGGACGGCGCGGCCCTGTCGGACCAGCGGCAGGCGCTGGAGGCGGGTGCCTTCGACCTGGGTTGCCAGGAGTGCGAGTTCGTCGCCTCGTCGGCCGGCCGTGGCGGTTCGCTCGCAGTCCACTTCGACCGGTTCGCCGCCGGCGCACCCCACGAGTACCCCAGGCTGCTCGACCTGGCGCTCTCGAGTCGCTGCAACCTCCAGTGCGTCATGTGCAACGGGGGGCTGTCCTCCGCGATCCGGACCCAGCGTGAGGGGCTCCCGCCGCTGCCCGAGTGCTACGACGAGCGCTTCTTCAGCGAGCTCGACGAGTTCCTCCCGCACGTCGAACGACTCCAGTTCAAGGGCGGCGAGCCGTTCCTCGCCCGCGAGAACCGGAGGATCTGGGACCGCCTGATCGACCTGGGAACGGGCCCGGAGGTGACCGTCACCACCAACGGGACCGTCCTCAACGACGAGGTCGTCCGGTACGTGCGTGAGCTGCGGATGCACCCGAACGTCTCGGTCGACGGGGTCACCCCCGAGACCCTGGAGGCGGTCCGCGTCGGTGTCGACGCCGGCCGACTCTGGCGCAACATCGACGTGTTCCAGGAACTGGCCGACGAGGCGGGCAACGGCATGACGCTGAGCTTCTGCCTGATGACGGTCAACTGGCGGGAGCTCGTCCCCTTCCTCGTGGAGGCGGACCGTCGGGCGGTCAACTGCAACGTCATCCTCGTGAACCAACCCCGCCGCTTCGACCTCCTCCAGCAGCCGGCAGAGGAGCTCGCCGTGGTCCTCGACGAGCTCACGACGGCCTCACCGCCGCTGGCCGGAGCCGCAGCGGTGGCGTGGGACGAGGTGGTCGGTCGGATCCGTTCGCACCTCGAGTCGCCGGTCGAGCTCGTCGGGAGCTCGACCGTCCTCATGTCGCGACCGGTCGAGCGCTCCGTCCAGGAGCGACTCCGCTCGCTCCTGGTCGACACCTACGGCCTGGACCCACTGGTCGTCGAGGCGGAGGAGGGACTGGTCTGCCACGTGGACGTCCCGGCCTGGGCCGGCTGGATCGGCGCGGAGGAGTTCACCGGTCGTCCGATCGACTCCCTGGGTGAACTCCTCGACGAGCGGTTCGGGCCCCGGACCGTGCGGTGGTTGGTCTCCCCGATGCACGGTGTGCTCGTGCTGTCCACCGAGCTCGACGCTCCGCACGGTCGTCGGGACCTCCGCGGCCACCGTCTGGTCGACGCCGAGACGGGGCGCCAGCGGGTCTACGTCGTCGACGTCGAACCCGGTGCGCCCGTGCCGTCGATCTCCTGAACCGGCTCAGTCCAGCTCGAGCGTCGGCATCGGGCCGGTCCACTCCGGCTGCTCACCCCGCAGGAGGATGCAGTCCTCGAGCACGAGCACGTCCATCTCGGTGGTCATGAAGCAGCGGTAGGCGTCCTCGGGCGTGTGGACGATCGGCTCCCCGCGGACGTTGAACGAGGTGTTCACGAGCACCGGGCATCCCGTCCGACGGTGGAACGCGCTGAGGAGCCGGTGGAACTCGGGCGCCCGCTCGACGTCGACCGTCTGGACCCGGGCGGAACCGTCGACGTGGGTGACGGCGGGGATGTCGGAGCGGATGGCGGCGAGCTGCTCGAAGATCGAGGCGTCCTCCCCCGGATCGCCCGACTCGTCGCGACGTGCGGCGGCCACCGGTGCCGTGAACAGCATGTACGGGGATTCGTGCGTGAGTTCGAACCACTCGCTGGCGTGCTCGGCGAGCACCGCCGGCGCGAAGGGTCGGAACGACTCCCGCTGCTTGATCTTCGCGTTGAGGACCCGCTGCATCTCGGTGTCCCTGGGGTCGGCGAGGATCGACCGGTTCCCGAGCGCCCGGGGACCGAACTCCATGCGGCCCTGGAACATCCCGACGACGTTGCCGTCCGCCAGGAGCTCGGCCACGTGATCCGCCCGGTCGTCACGGTCGGGGATCCGCTGGTGCGGCCGGCCCGCACGTTCCAGCTCCGCGCTGATCCCGTCGGCGTCGAACGACGGTCCCAGCAGGGCACCGTGCATGCCGTCGTGGGGGTCGGTGGTCCGAGGCTGGTCCAGCACCTCGTGCCACGCCCACAGCGCCGCTCCCACGGCGCTCCCGGCGTCGCCGGCCGCCGGCTGCACCCAGATGCGCTCGAACGGTCCCTCGGCGAGCAGTCGGGCGTTCGCCACGCAGTTGAGCGCCACACCCCCGGCCATCACGAGGTTCGGTTCTCCGGTCAGGTCGAGCGCGTGCGTGGCCATGCGCAGGACGACCTCCTCGAGGACCTCCTGGATGGATCGGGCCAGATCGCACTCTCGCTGGGTGATCGCAGACTCGGGACGTCGCGGCGGTCCGCCGAACATGTGGTCGAAGCGGCGGCTCGTCATCTTGGTTCCCGCGAGGAAGTCGAAGTACCGCATGTCGAGGGTGAACGAGCCCTCGGGGGTCACGTCGACGAGGTGCTCCCGGATCGCGTCGGCGAACCGTGGGCGACCGTACGGTGCGAGCCCCATGAGCTTGTACTCGCCGGAGTTCACCTTGAAGCCGGCGTGGTAGGTGAAGGCCGAGTAGAGGAGACCGAGGGAGTTCGGGAATCGGATCTCCTCGAGGAGTTCGAGGCGGCGTCCTGCTCCGGAACCGATCGAGCTGGTCGCCCACTCGCCGACACCGTCGATGGTCAGCACCGTCGCCCGCTCGAACGGCGACGGGTAGAAGGCGGCTGCGGCGTGACTGGTGTGGTGGTCGGCGAACAGGATCGGATCGGGGACGTCGTAGCCGAGGTTCCGCAGTCCCTTCTCGATCTCGTACGGCGTCCAGAGCTTGCGGTTGACCCACTCGGACACGGCGGCGTTGACGCTGCGCAGTCCCTGGGTGCCCGCTGCCGCGTACGACCGCAGGATGCGCGAGAACGTGCTCAACGGTTTGTCGTAGTAGACGACGGCGTCCAGGCCGTCGTGACCCACCCCGGCGTGCCGCAGGCACCAGTCGATGGCGTTGGTGGGGAAGCTCGGGTCGTGCTTGCGGCGGGTGAACCGTTCCTCCTGCGCTGCCGCCACGACCACCCCGTCGGACACCACCGATGCGGCTGAGTCGTGGTACAGGGCGCTGATGCCCAGAACGTGCACGTTGGTAGGATAGATCCGGGTCTGGCGGAACCGACCCGGCGGCCGAGACGTGGAGTGCGGGTGGCGCACGCAGGAGCAGGCGAGGGTGTGCACCGGTGGCTGCCCGTCGTCGCGCCACTGGTCGTCGCCGCGCTCTTCGCGCTGTTCGGCCAACCGACCCGTGCGTGGGTGCTGGTGGGCATCGCTGCGGTCGTGTTCGTGCTCGTGGCGGCCGGGTTGCCCGTCGGACGCTGGGTGGAGCGAGGTGCGGCCCGTGTGGCCCACTGGCTCGGTGTGGTGCTCGGCCTCGGCGTCGGGCTCGTGCTGGTGGCTGCCGGTGGTCTCGTCCGGCTGGTCGGTCGCGACCCGCTCACACCCCGTCGTGACCGGGACGGTGGCTGGCTGCCGGCTCCGGGCCGCGAGGGTGGTGTCGCCCTCGCGTCGTCGACCTTCGGTCTGGAGGGCGCCCGGGCGAAGGTGGTGGACGAGCCGACGTGGCGGACGGCCGCCCGATCCGGTGTGCTGGCCCTCGGTGTGGTGGCGCTGCTGGTGCTCGTCGACCTCGGGATCGGGTTGACCTGGGAGCGTCTGACCGGCGCAGGCGCCCCGCTCGAGTCCGTGCAGACCCGCATGAACTTCACCGGCGACCAGGACACGGTGGCCGATGTGCGTGCCGGCCTGCCCTCCATGGCGGCCTACCCCTGGGCGGACGCCTACTTCCGTGAGATCCAGCGGACCCCCTACGGCTACTGGCCGTTCACCGAGAGTCGTCCGCTCGGATTCGAGGGTGAGTACGTCAACCTCGACGGGTGGACCCGTCGCACGTACTCGCCACCGGACCTCCCGGCGGACGCACCCGTGGTCTGGATGTTCGGGGGGTCGACCACGTGGGGTGAGGGGCAGCGGGACGAGTACACGATCGCCTCCCACCTGGCCAGGATCGCCGAGGAGCAGGGGACGCCGATCAGGGTGGTCAACTACGGCCAGCGCGGCTGGACCCACTTCCAGGAGATGATCCTCTTCGAGCAGCTGCTCGCTGCGGAACCGGCGCCGGACGTGGCGATCTTCTACGACGGTGCCAACGAGATCAACGCCCAGACCCTGGGCGCCAAGGGCGTCCCGACGCACACGCTGGCCGACCAGTACGCCCGGATCCTCAGCGGGAGCTCGATCCAGGCGCAGCTCGGGGAGGACACGACGCCGCAGCCGGCGGCGACGCCGTCGGCGTGGACGACCTACGCAGGTCACTCGGCGACCGGGAAGCTCCTCCGCTGGATCCGTGCCTCCCTGGACCAGCCCGCCGGGGCGTCGACCCTCCAGGGCGGGGACGAGGGGGAGGGCTCGGCCGACGGCGGCAGCGAGGGCGAGGACCTCGGGACCACCTACGTGAAGACCGTCGAGGACGCCGTCCGGGCCGTCGACGTCTACCAGCGCGGCCGTCGGATCACCGAGTTCATCGGCGACGAGGCGGGGGTGCGGACCCTGTTCTTCTGGCAGCCGGTCATGGCGGGACCGGCCGAGCTGTGGGCGAACGACAACGTCTCGGCGCCGACCATCGACATCAGCGACGCCCTCGACGGTCGGGAGGAGGAGGTGTACATCGACGGCGGGCACACCAACGAACTGGGAGCGGAGATCGTCGCCGAGCGGATCTGGGACGACCTGGCGCCGGTCGTGGGTTCCACCGCCGGTGTCGCGTTCCGACCGCGACCGGTGCAGCCGGAGCCCGCCACCCCGACGAGTGCGTCCAGGATCAGCGATGCCGAGGCCTCCCTCGCCCTGGCCGTCGACGATCCGTGTGCCCTCGAGGCGTGGTCCATGCGACTCCGGACGCTGGTGGCCGCCGACGCCGCCGAGTCGGCCCGGATCGGCGAGCTCGCCGCCGGGTTCCTGGCCGCGCTCGCGTCGACCCGGCCCGAGGGTGCGGAGCGTGACGTGCTGCTCGACGCCTCGGCGTCGGTCAGGCAGCAGGTGCTCGAGACGCCCCTCGATCCGTCGTCGCCGTTGGTGATGCAACTGCCCATCGCCGGGGACCCGGTCGTGGCCCCGGCGATCCAGTCGGCCCTCGCTGACGTCGCCGTTCAGCCGGGCTGCTGATCGTCGCGGCCGCCGTCCTGCGCCAACCGGAGGGCGAGCTCGGGGAGGGCCACCTCGACCAGTTCGCTCGGGATGCGGGACGACGCCAGTTCCTGCACGCAGATGCGGCTGGCCACGTCCAGGTCGCCGTGGAGCGTGTGGAGCTGCACCAGCGCCGCCCTGATGTTCGGCTGCCGTTCCGGGTCCACGGTCGACGCGGCCCACTCGAACGCTGCGGCGATCTCGTCGTCGGAGTGGGCCGTCATGTCGGTCGGCTCGAACGCGGCGTCGGGGAGCGCACGGCTGAGTTCGAAGGCGAACGAGCCGGCGTTGGGCACCTGGCCCCGTGGCCGGAAGTGGTCCCGCCACCGGTGGTGCCAGAGGTGGATCCACGGGGTGCACGCGTGGGCCCAGTCCTGCTCGACGACGATCGATCCGACCTGGAGCGCCGGGTAGAACGTGGCGACCACGTGGTTCCAGATCTCCCAGCTCTTGGCGACGTCCACGAAGATGAACTCGATCGGTCGCTCCGGGTCCCAGGACGACTCGAGGACGTCACCTCGGTGGGCTCGCACGCGTCGGGCTCCGTCGCCGAGCCGGCGCAGGTAGAGGTCGAGGAAGTCGCCACCGTCGTGGAGCCGACCCTCGAGTGGCAGCCCGACGGTGCGCCGCTCCACGTCGTCGAAGACGAACAGGTCGTAGCTCTCGATCACGGACTCCGCAACGAGCGGGTTGCGTGACGTCCCCTCGAGGAGGCCGAGGGTGATGCCACCCAGCCACGGGCCGAGCTCCACCACCGCTCCGGTGCCGCGCAGCTCCTCCGCGGCGTGTCGGGTCACCCACGCCGTCTCCCACGGGGAGCAGATGTCGACGAGCGCGAGCGGGTCGGTGAACCAGCGGCGCGGGAACCAGCGGACCAGTGGTCGACCGCCGGCCGCCAGTTCCCAGCGGAAGCGTCGGATCCTCGAGCGCACTCCGTAGAGGCGTTGCCTGATGCTGAGGTCCGGGAAGGGTTGCGTCACGTCGTCGTCCCGGGTCGCGATCGGCTCAGAACAGCGTGTACACGGCGACCGGCACGGCCGCCTGCGTGGTGGTGACCGCCAGCGCGATCAGTCCGAGCACCAGCATCATCGGGACGAACCACCAGACGCGGTTGACCATCGAGTACCGGACGACGTCCCGTGTGAGTCGCCACAGGTGCTTCAGGCGCAGGCGCACCCGTTCAGGGTACCGAACCTCGTCCGGCTCCTGAATCGAGGCTGCGTTCAGGCCGGGCCGGTCGCATCGTCGGCCTCCACGGCGACGGCGACAGTCGTCTCGCTGCTCCGGTCGACCAGGATCCGCAGTCTCCGGGCCGGAGCATCCCGCAGCTCGATGTCGAGCCGCAGGTCGGCGGATCGTCCGCTCGGTCCGCGGGAGAACCGGTGGTGCTCCGACCCCTCCGTGAGTCGCTCGAAGACCGCCGGGGTGTGGACGCCGAGGAGGTCTCCGAGTCCGAGACCGAGGACTCCGACGGGGTCACCGTGCACCTCGGTGACCAGTTCGTCGGCGTCGCAGACAAGCACGAGAACGGGCCTGCCCCGAGCGGTCTCCACGATCGCACCCCACGGGTCGTCGGGGAGCGGGGGGCGACCCGGAGGGTTTCGGACGGCGACGAGCGCCGTCGGGTCGTCGAGCTGGTCGTCCCAGGACATCCGGACCAACGTCGACTCCGGCCCGGGTCCGATCACCACGTCGTGCAGCAGTCCAGAGTGCTGATCGGGCTCGACGGGAGCATCACCCAGAGCGGCGGCGACGATCCGGACGAGTTCGGCCGCGGAACGCGCCGACCCTGCCCCCATGGTCTCGAGCGTGTCGACGTGGAGTCCCTCGATCGTCGTACCAACCCCGCTGAACCTGACGATCGTCGGGGTCTCGTCCTCGACCCACTCGGCGAGCACCTGTCCGGCCCGGTCGGCCCACGTCGTGGGTAGGTCGCGGCCACTCCAAGGCTGGATCAGCACCGACTGGCCGCCGATCACGGTCTCGAGTCGGTGACGGAGCGCGTCGAGCTGACCGTCCCACACAGGTCGCAGGCGGTCGAGCGAGTCGGCCAGCGGGTCAGCCTCGAGGTCGGCGATGACGGCGCTGAGCTCGTCGGGCGGCAACTGGAAGAGGCTGAGCTCCGACGGGAACAGCACCTCGTTGATGCCGATCCAGAGCCCGCGCTCCTCGGCGAAGGTGAGCAGCCGAGAGAACTCGTGGACGTTCGGGCGCATCAGGCAGTGCGCCAGGGAGACCATCGTCCCGTTGCGCTCGGCGTGCTCCTCGAAGCGCTCGAGGTTCCGCATCACCAGCTCGAAGTCGGACCCCACTCGGATCGACTCGTAGGTCTCGGCGGTGATCCCGTCGAGCGACAGCACGAACGACATCGGCAAGCGGTCGCAGATCCGCTCGATCCTCGGTGACCACTGGGTGCCGTTGGTGGTGACGGCGACCGACGGCGGGTGCTCGAGTTCCGCCAGCATCGACAGGACCCGGAGTGGCTCGCGGCCGAGGAACGGTTCACCTCCCAGCAGGTTGACCTGCCGGAGATGGGGGAGGAACTCGGCGAGCTCCTCGAAGAACGCGTCGCCGTAGACCTCGGGGATCGGGGGACGTCCCTCACGGTGGGTCCGGATGGACGAGGACCAGTCGCCGTTGCACATGACGCACTGCAGGTTGCAGGAGTTGGTCATGGAGAACTCCATCTGCACCGGCCAGCTCGGGCGCTCGTTGCGGACCTCGTGGCGGTCGAACACGCGCGCAAAGACGATCGACTCGTCGCCCTGGTCGACCTGCCACTGACAGAATCCGCAACCGACGGAGAAGTCGTCGTTCTGCAGGGCGTCCCGGAGCTGCTGCGTCGCCGAGCTGTCCCAGATCTCCCGGATGCTCGAGCCGGTCACGTTCCCCATGGGGGCCTCGGTGTTCTGGCAACACGCACGGACGTCGCCGAACTGGTCGAAGTACATCGAGGCGTGAGCGGCGTAGCACGCCGCGTGGAACGACTGCAGCGGCTGCTCATCCTGTGGGACCACCAGCGAGTTGGACGCGGACCGTCCGGTTGCTCTCCGGATGCCGTCCCGGACGGTCCTGAGGATGCTCACGACGTCCGCCCCGAGGTGAACCGACGTGACACGCTCGCAGCGATCCGGGAGGGCCTGAACCGCTGCGGCTGCCGACGGATCCGCA
Source organism: uncultured Actinomycetes bacterium (assembly GCA_903873135.1). Lineage (GTDB taxonomy): Bacteria > Actinomycetota > Acidimicrobiia > Acidimicrobiales > Microtrichaceae > SXMI01. The sequence continues at coordinate 41 of CAIQNH010000250.1, read as the reverse complement.
ACCAGTAGAGCTCCAGCCGGGACCGCACGGACCAGTACGCG
>CAIQNH010000249.1 GCA_903873135.1 uncultured Actinomycetes bacterium | reverse complement strand
CGCCTCAGCCGAGCCGCTCGACGACGGTTCCGTTCGCGGCCACACTGCTCGCTGCAACGCAGCGAGGGCGAACGCCTCAGCCGAGCCGCTCGACGACGGTTCCGTTCACGGCCACACTGCTCGCTGCAACGCAGCGAGGGCGAACGCCTCAGCCGAGCCGCTCGACGACGGTTCCGTTCGCCATGCCCCCGCCCTCGCACATGGTCTGGTAGCCGTAGCGGCCGCCGGTCGCCTCGAGCTGGTTCACCAAGGTCGTCATCAGCCGGACACCGGATGCTCCGAGCGGGTGGCCGAGCGCGATCGCCCCGCCACGCGGGTTGTACCGGGACAGGTCGCCGTCGGGCAGGAACTCCGCCGCCCACATCAGCGCGATCGCTGCGAACGCCTCGTTGCACTCGATCGCGTCGAAGTCCGCGATGCTCATGCCGGACCGCTCGAGGAGCTTGCGGGTCACCGGGTTGGGCGCCGAGAGCACCAGGACGGCGTCGTCGCCTCCGACGGCGAAGTGCCGGAACGCAGCGCGGACCGGCAGGCCCAGCGCCTCGGCGACGGACCGCTCGGCGATGAGCATCGCCGCTGCGCCGTCGGAGGTCTGCGAGGAGTTGCCAGCAGTGATGTCCGGCGCGATCGAGGGGTCCCACTTGGCGGCGGAGCCCAGTCCGGCCAGCACCTCGACGGTCGTCTCCGGCCGGATGCCCTCGTCGACGGTGACCACCTCGCCGGTCTCGACGCCCTCCTCGTTCCGCTCGGGGACCGGGACGATCTCGGTGGCGAACGCACCGGACCGGGTGGCCTCGTCGGCGCGACGGTGCGACTCGGCGGCGAAGGAGTCCATCTGCTCCCGGGTGATGCCCCAGCGGCCCGCCAGGATCTGGGAGATCTCGAACTGCGTCATGAGCTGCCCGTCGATCACCGACAGGTACTGCTGCGTGAACGGGCCCAGCCCGCCGGATGCGTTGGACGCCATCGGGACCCGGCTCATGGACTCCACCCCGCAGGCGACCACGAGGTCGTAGGCCCCGGCGATCACGCCCTGCGCGGCGAAGTGGACCGCCTGCTGGGAACTGCCGCACTGGCGGTCCACGGTCGTCGCAGCCACCGACTGCGGCAGCCCGGCCCCGACCCACGCGTTGCGGATCACGTTGGTGGACTGCTCCCCCACCTGGGTGACGCAGCCGCCGACGACGTCGTCGACGCGCTCCGGATCGACCCCGGTCCGCTCCACGAGCTCGGTCAGGGCGAACCCGAGGAGGTCGGCCGGGTGCCAACCCGACAGCCGGCCCTTGCGCCGCCCGATCGGCGTCCGCAGGGTGTCGACGATCACTGCCTCACGTGCGCGCTCGCTCATGGGCAGAGGCTAGGGGGAACCTGACGTGCGTGTCAGGTTGGGGCGAGGATTCCGTTAGCATCCGGCCCGTGACACCCAAGACCGACCTGACCGGCCGCCCCGTCGAGCTCCGCGACCTCGACCTGGACACGTTCTTCCGCCCGAAGCGGGTGGTGGTCATCGGGGCCTCCGACAATCGCCGGCCCAACGACACCATGTGGCGGAAGATCCGCGCCTGGGGCGAGCGGTTCGGCGCCGAGGTGATCCCCGTCAACCCCAACCGGGACACTGTCGACGGCGTCGCCTGCTACCGGTCGGTGCTCGACGTGCCCGGTGAGATCGACCTGGCGATCATCCTGGTCGGCGCCGCAGTCGAGATGTTCGAGACCGTCCTGCAGGTCCGGCCGAAGTACGCGGTCATCTTCGCCGCCGGCTTCGCCGAGTTGGGCGCCGAGGGCGAGGCCCTCCAGGAACGACTCGAGGATCTGGTCGCCTCGGGGTCCACCCACCTGCTCGGGCCGAACACCAACCTGAACGCCTTCGAGACGTTCGACGACGACCTCCCCGGGCCGGCGATCGCCCTCATCACCCAGTCGGGCCACCAGGGCCGTCCGGTGTTCCAGTCCCAGGAGCTCGGGGTGAAGCTCAGCCACTGGGCGCCCGCCGGCAACGAGGCCGACCTGGAGTTCGCCGACTTCGTGAAGTACTTCGCGGACCTGGAGACGACCGGAGCGATCGCCGCGTACATCGAGGGCTTCAAGGACGGCCGCACCATGATGCTCGCCGCCGACCACGCAGCGAGGGCCGGCGTCCCGCTCGTGTGCGTCAAGGTGGGGCGCACCGAGGAGGGTCGGTCGATGGCCAAGAGCCACACCGGTCACCTCACCGGGTCCGACCGGGTGGTCGCCGACGTCTTCCGGCAGTTCGGCGTGATCCGCGTCGACGGCCTGGACGAGCTGACCGAGGTGTCGGCCACGTTCTGCCGGACCACTCCGCCCGAACGGGGCCGGGCGGCCGAGCGCCGGGTCTGCATCTACGCGATCTCCGGCGGCACCGGGGCCCACATGGCCGACCTGGTCGCCGACGCCGGCATGCACCTGCCGGACCTCACCGCCAGGACCCAGCGCGTGCTCCGGGAGCACATCCCGGGCTACCTCCGGGTCTCCAACCCGGTCGACTCCGGTGGGCCACCGTCCTCGGACGAGCGCGGCATCCACATCCTGCGGGCGATCGTCGCCGACCCGGAGATCGACATGGTGATCGTGCCGATCACCGGCGCGCTGGCGAGCATCTCCAAGCCACTCGCCCGGGACATCGTCACCGTGGCTGGCGAGACCACCAAGCCGATCCTCGTCGTCTGGGGCTCCCCCACCTGGGACGAGGTGTACGAGCAGATCCTCATCCCATCGACCGTGCCGACGTTCCGCACGTTCCACAACTGCGTCACCGCCGCCCGGGCGTGGTTCGACCACCACGAGTTCCGCGAGCGCTACACCAGCCCCTTCACCAAGGCGGCGACCAGGCCGTCGAAGGCCGCACGGGAGGTGGCGCACCTGCTCGAGGGTGACGGGCCGCTCGCCGAGCAGGACGCCAAGGCGGTGCTCGCCGCCTACGGCATCCCCGTGACCCGGGACGTGCTGTGCACCACCCCGGCCGAGGCCACCCGCGCCGCACGGGAGCAGTTCGGCGGCGGTCCGGTGGTGATGAAGATCGCCTCGCCGGACATCCTCCACAAGAGCGACCTGGGGCTGGTCGCCGTGGGCGTGGAGGGCCCGGCTGCGGTGCGCCGCACCTTCGAGGAGTTCACCGCCACGGCCGCAGCCCGGGCCAAGCGGGCCCAGATCGACGGCGTGCTGGTCTGCGAGCAGGCCGAGCCGGGCGTGGAGTGCGTGGTCGGCGTCTCCCGGGACGAGTTGTTCGGGCCGGTCGTCATGTTCGGTCTGGGCGGCGTGTTCGTCGAGGTGTTCGCCGACGTGGCGTTCCGCGTCCCGCCGTTCGACAAGGCCGAGGCGCTCAGGATGATCGAGCAGACCACGGGCTCGGCGCTCCTCAGGGGTGCACGGGGTCGACCGAAGGCCAAGGTGTCCGCTGTGGTGGACGTCCTGATGAAGGTCCAGCGGCTGGCCCTGGACCACGCCGACCGCATCAGCGAGCTCGACGTCAACCCCCTCGTGGTGCGCCCCGACGGCGTGGTCGCCCTCGACGCCCTGATCGTCCGCGGCTGACGTCGTGCGCGACCGGACCGCCGTCGTCGGCATCGGGACGACCGAGTTCGCCAAGCAGCTCGAGTCGAGCGAACGTCGGCTCGCGCTGGAGGCGATCGCGGCCGCCCTCGACGACGCCGGCATTGCGCCGGGCGAGGTCGACGGCATGTCGTGCTACTCCATGGAGTCCACCGAGGAGATCGACGTCGCCCGGAACCTGGGCTTCGGCGACGTCACCTACTTCGGGAAGGTCCCCTACGGCGGTGGTGCCGGCTGCGGCGTCGTCGGCCAGGCCGCCATGGCCGTGGCCGCCGGCCAGTGCTCGGTCGCCGTGGCCTGGCGATCGCGCAAGCGGGGAGCACGGACCTCCCGGCCCTGGGCCGGCGTCGCCCAGCGGGTCGGCGGCGACCAGCAACGCTGGACGAGGCCGTACGGCCTGCTGCGTCCGGTCGACGAGATCGCCGTCCTGACCCGCCGCTACATGCACACCTACGGCGCCACCAGGGACCACCTGGCGAACGTGGCGCTCGCGGCCCGCCGACACGCCAACGCCAACCCGGCGGCGACCATGGGCCACAAGGTCATGACCCGGGAGGACTACCTGGCGGCCCGCTGGATCTCCGAGCCGCTGTGCCTGTTCGACAACTGCCTCGAGACCGACGGCGCGTGCGCCGTGGTGATCACCTCCGCCGAGCGGGCCCGGGACCTCCCGCAGCCACCGGCGCTGATCCACTCGTGGGCCCAGTCGCTGCCCGCCCAGCACCAGACCATGACCAACTTCTTCTGCGACGACCCGCTCCGGGGACCCGCTTGGGCGTGCGCCGACAAGTTGTGGTCGCTCAGCGAGGTCGGCCCCGCCGACGTCGACGTCGCACAGCTCTACGACGCGTTCAGCCCGCTGGTCCTGCTGTCGCTCGAGGGCTACGGCTTCTGCGAGCGGGGCGAGGGTGGCCCGTTCACCGACGACGGCGGGATCGAGCTCGGTGGACGCCTGCCGGTCAACACCTCCGGGGGTGGCATGTCCGAGGCGTACCTCCACGGCTTCAACCTGGTCGTGGAGGCGGTCCGGCAGGTGCGTGGGAGCTCCACCAACCAGGTACCGGACGCCGAGTTCTCGCTGGTCACCTCCGGCGAGGGCGTGCCGACGGGTGCCATCCTGTTCCGGCGGGACGGCTGAGGAGGCCACGTGCACGAGGGGATGCTCCTGCCGGAGCTCGACGAGGAGAGCGCACCGTTCTTCGCCTACGCGGCGGCCGGTGAGCTGCGCGTGCAGCGCTGCGCGTCCTGCGGCACCCGCCGGGTGCCGCCGCGGCCGATGTGCCACGTCTGCACGTCGACGGACGTCGAGTGGGAGCTGCTCTCCGGACGGGGACGGGTGTGGAGCTTCGCAATCCCCCACCCGCCACTGCTGCCGGCCTACGCCGAGGTCGCCCCGTACAACGTGGTGGTCGTCGAGGCCGAGGAGGACCCGACCATCCGGTTCGTCGGCAACCTGGTCCTCTCCGCCGACGGGCCGCTCGACGAGGTGGACCCGTCGAGCATCCGCATCGGCGAGGCGGTCCGGGTGGTCTTCAGCTCGCCGGTCGACGACGGCCAGGGGGCCGTGGTGCTCCCCCGCTGGGTGCGGGACGCGTGAGCACGCCCGAGGACGTCCGACTCGACGGACGCGTGGCCCTCGTCACCGGGGCTGCGGTCGGGATCGGTGCCGCGTGCGCCACGACGCTCGCCGCGTTCGGCGCCGACGTCGCACTGGTGGACCGGGAGCCGGAGCACCTCGACGAGGTGGCCGAGGCGGTCGCCGCCACCGGCCGACGGGTGACGACGGCGTGCTTCGACGTGCGGGACCGGGACGCCGTGCGCGCCTGGGTCGACGCGACCGTCGCCGAGTTCGGAGCGATCGACGCCGTGGTCAACAACGCCGCCGGCACCTTCAGGGCGCCGTTCGAGTCGCTGTCGGACCGCGCCGAGGACGCCCTCGTGG
>CAIQNH010000248.1 GCA_903873135.1 uncultured Actinomycetes bacterium | reverse complement strand
GGTCTTCGAACTGCTCGACACCGACGAGTCCGCCGGGACCGGTCGACACGAGATCGTCGCCACGGGTCTGTTCAACCGGGCCATGCCGCTGCTCCGCTACCGGACCGGCGACACGGCGGCGCCGGGGACCGTGGCCTGTGGCTGTGGCCGTGGTCTGCCGACGGTCGACGAGCTCACCGGACGTTCGGACGACGTGGTCCGGACTCCGGACGGCACGATCGTCGGACCGGCGCCCATGAGTCTGGCGTTCCAACGGGTGCCGCACCTCCGTCGTGCCCAGGTCCACCAGGAGCGGGTGGAGTCGATCCGGGTCCTGGTCGAGGTGGACCGGGAGTTCAGCGCGGAGGACGAGTCCTTCATGGTCGCAGAGCTCGCCAAGCGGCTCGGCACGTCGCTCGTGATCGACGTCGAGCGGACCGACGCGATCCCCCGCACCTCGGGAGGCAAGGAGCGGGTCGTCGTCTCGACGCTCGGCTCCGACGCCGCCTCGTCACGACCCGGTGGGGAGGTGACCCCGTGAGCGACGCCTCGCTGCAGCAGTCGGCCGAGTCGACCCGTTCGGAGCAGTCCCGTCGCCGGGACGACCCGCCCGGCCGTCGCAAGGCGGTGCTCGCACGCACCAGCGGCAACCCGACGATCGGATTCGTCGGCATCCACTCCAACGGTCGCCCGGACCAGCCGGTCAGTCAGAACGAGACCCTCGCCGAGCTGTTCGAGTCAGCTGGCTACCGCACCCACCGGGCATCCGGGTTCCGGAACCGCTGGCTGCGAACGGTCCACCAGGTCCTCGGGCTGCTGTCGTGGCGGCGCACCAACGTGGTCGTCATCGCCACCTTCTCCGGCCCCTCGTTCCTGATCAGCGAGTTCTCGGTCCCGCTGGCCCGCCTGACCGGGAAGAAGTCGGTCCTGTTCCTCCACGGCGGCAACCTGCCGACCTTCGGCGCTGCCAACCGGCGGCGGGTCGAGCGGACGCTCCTGGCTGCGGACGCCGTGTTCGCGCCCTCGGCGTTCCTGGCCCAGACGTTCCGGGACTGGGGCGTCGACGTCCACGTCGTCCCGAACGTGCTGCGGATCGATCGCTACGAGTTCCGACGCCGGGCACCGCTGCGCCCCCGGATCATGTGGATGCGGACGTTCCACGAGCACTACGACCCCCTCTCGGCGGTGCGCGCCCTGGCGGCGATCCGGGAGGTGCGCAGCGACGCGACCATGACCATGGCCGGCGCCGACCAGGGACTCCTGGACGAGACGGTCGCCGAGGCCCGACGACTCGGCGTCGCCGACGCCATCACCTTCCCCGGCTACCTCGACCTCCCGGGCAAGCTCGCCGCCTTCGCCGAGCACGACGTCTTCCTCAACTCCAACCTCGTGGACAACATGCCCGTGAGCGTGCTCGAGGCCGGTGCGTCCGGCCTGGTGGTCGTGGCGACCGCAGTGGGTGGCATCCCGGCGCTCGTCCGTGACGGTGAGGACGGGATCCTCGTGGAGGCTGGAGACCACGAGTCGATGGCCCGTACAGTGCTCGGGTTGCTCGACGATCCGGATCGGGCAGGTGAGCTGTCGGAGGGGGGACGCGCCATGGCCGAGCGGTCGGGATGGCCCCAGGTGCACGACCGGTGGAGGTCGGAGCTGGAGCTCATCCTCCCCAATCGTCGCGTCCGGTGAGCCAGTCCACGCCGGTCGTCGACGTCCGGCCGGTCCGGGACGACGACCTCCTCGTCGTCGCGCGGCTCCACGTGGCGGCGTTCCCCGAGAGCGTGCTCGGGCAGCTCGGGACCGAGGCGGTGCGACGCAACTACGTCTGGCAGCTGCACGGCCCGCACGACGTCACGGCGCTCGTCGCCCAACTGGACGGACAGCCCGTCGGGTTCCTGTTCGGTGGCGTGTTCCGTGGCTCGACGATCGGATTCGTGAAGTCGCAGAAGTTCTTCCTGGCCGGGCGCGTGCTGCGCCACCCGAAGGTCCTGCTCGGTCGGCTCGGTTGGGACCGGATCGGCCTCGGGCTCCGTCTGCTCACCTCCCGGTGGTCCACACCTGCACCGGAGGTCCCCGAGGCGGTGCCGCGGTCGTCGTTCGGGGTCCTGGCGATCGCCGTCGACCCGGATGCACAGGGCCACGGCGTGGGGCGGGCCCTCATGTCGGCGGCTGAGGAGTCGGCGAGGTCCCGGGGGTTCACGGGGCTGCACCTCTCCGTCCACCCGTCCAACGTCGGTGCCGTCGAGTTCTACGAACGTCTGGGTTGGGAACGTCAACCCGAGCCCTCCGGGGTGTGGCAGGGCCGGATGAGCTACTCCCTGACCGGCGGGGCTCCCGGTCCCGACGGCGCCAGGTCCCCGAGCTCCTCGGTCGACGACCGCTGAGGTCGTCGACCCCCGGAGCGGTCCTCAGGAACCGGGTGGCAGCGCTGCGGTGAGGACCCGTCCGATCAGGGCCTCGAGTTCCTCTGCGGTTCGCCGGAACGCGCGGTTCCCCTTGCCCATCGGGTCGGCGACGTCGTCGTCGGTTCCGTAGTGGACGACGGCGCCGGGGAGCCGAGCCGCCGACGCGCGGTGACTCCAGGCCAGCAGCGACTCGTCGGATCGTCGAGGTCCGACCAACGCCACCAGCGCGTCGAGCTCCCGGAGCGGGAAGGAGCGGTCGACGACCGCAGGCGAGATCTCGGCGAGGTGCATCAGGTGGGTCCGCTCCATCGTCACGATCAGCTGGGCCCACTCCAGGTAGGCCGGAGAGATCTGTCGACTCCGGTGTGCCGACCAGTCGATGCCCCGGCGCCTGAGCGCCCGGACGGCACCCGGCTGCACCGGCACGTCGCCGGGCAGCACGCCGGCGGAGCTGATACCGGCGACCACCCCGTGCTGCTGCACCCACGTGGTGGCGAGGGCCTCGGCCATGGGGGAGCGGCACTGGTTCGCCGTGCAGATGAACAGGATGGTCGGCGCGGGGATCGTCGCCGGTGCGCCGTCGAGGTGGTCAGACATCGGTCGGGCCTGCGGCGTCGTCGAGGGCGACCCGGGCCGCCGGCACCTCTCGGCGCACCCGACCGTCGAGCCACGCTCCGTCGTCGCGCAGCACGACGTGACGCACGAGCGTGACCAGGACGCCCAGGTCGAGCAGGGCCGAGGATCGCTCCACGTACCAGTTGTCGATCGCCAGCTTCACCGGCAGCACGTCGAGGCGGTAGGCGTCACCGGTCGTGTCGGCGTCGATCGACTGGAGCTCCCAGTCCCCGACGACGAGCTGGGTCGGTCCGGCGATGCCCGGCGGCACCCGCAGCACGGCCTGCCACCCGGGATCGGAGCGGTCGACGTAGGGGGGAGCCTCCGGCCGCGGTCCGAGGATGCACATCTCGCCGCGCACCACGTTCCAGAGCTGGGGCAGCTCGTCGAGGTGCAGCTTGCGGATCCTGCGGCCGATCGGGGTGATCCGGTCGTCGTCGGAGGAGGTGAGCGAGGCCCCGGAGGCCCGACCGTCCCCGTGGTCGACCCGCATCGAGCGGATCTTCCACATCCCGAACTCCCGGCCGCCCCGTCCACTCCTCGGCACCCGGATGAAGGCGGGGCCGCCGTCGTGTCGGTGGACCAGCCACCCGATCACTGCCACCACGGGCGCACTGAGCGTCGCCAGCGCGACGGCCGCCGCCCGGTCGGCCAGGATCCGGAACCGGAGCCACGCACTGACGGGCCGGGACGCCGAGACCATGGTGCGAGCGGCGGTGTCGACCTCGTCGTCCGACACGGGTCGCCGCTCCTGTCGGCTCACGCGGGGTCGGCGGCGCCGATGGCGGCGCACAGGGACTCGCACACCCTCGACACGTCGTCGTCGGAGAGCTTCGGGTGGAGGGGGAGGCTCAGGGCCCGCTCGGTGTGGGCTGTCGCCACGGGGACGCCCGTGGGGCCCGGGCCGTACCCCTGCGCACCGAACCACTCGAAGGTGTGGAGCGGACGGAAGTGCACGCTCGTCCCGATGCCCTGGGACTGCAGCTCCGACTGCAGCGCCTCCCGGTCGGTCCCCTCGGGGAGGATCACGACGGCGAGGTGGTCGGCGCTGTGGGGGTCGGCCTCGCCGGGCACGAACCGCACGGGTGCGTCGGCGAGCAGGTTCCGGTAGCCGGTGACGATCTCGCGCCGGCGGGCCTGCATGTCCTCGAACCGCTGGAGCTGGACCCGTGCCACGGCGGCGAGCACGTCGGGGAGGTTCGCCTTGAGCCCGTCGCCGACGACGTCGTAGCCGAGCGTCTTGGCGTCGGGCCGGTACCGCGCCCACGCGTCCTTGCTGAGGCCGTGGAGCCGGAACGACCGGGCGAAGTCGGCCAGCGCGGCGTCGTCGGTGGCGATCGCCCCACCCTCGGCGCTCGTGAGGTTCTTCGTGGCGTAGAAGGAGTAGCAGCAGCCCGCCGTGCCCACGCCGCCGACCCGTCCGCGGAAGTCGGACGTCCCGAGGGCGTGGGCTGCGTCCTCGATCAGCGGGACCCCGGCGTCGGCGCACAGTCGGTGCACGGACTCGCTGACGGCGACACCGGCGAAGTGCACGGCGACGACGGCGTCGAGTCCGCCGTCGGCGTCCAACGCCGCGGCGAGGGACTCCGGGCTCACGTTGAGTGTGTCCGGGTCCACGTCGAGCAGGACCGGCACCAGTCCCCGGTGGATGGCGGCCATGGCGGTGGAGACGAACGTCCAGGTGGGAACGCCGATGCGACTGCCGCGGGGCAGGTCGAGGTGGGCGACGGCGATCTCGAGCGCTGCGGTGCACGAGGACACGGCGACGACGTGCTCGACGCCCACGAACTCGCTCAGCTCGGCCTCGAGTGCGAGGCACTCCTCACCGGTGGTGATCCACCCGCTGAGGAGGGCACGGGAGGCCGCCTCGACCTCCCGATCGGTCACGTCAGGCTCGGAGAACCTGATCACGCTGTCTGCCACGTTGCTGCCCCTGTCCGCACGGCTCGGCGCCCGGTCCGAGGCTACCGCCCCGGCCGCTGGGTCGACCCCTCGGAGCCCGGTACCCGGCCCGCCCGGGAACTTTGGCCGCCCTCCGCGGTCTGAGTAGTCTCGGCGGTGATGTCCAACCCGCTGAGCGACTTCCTCCGCGACTACCTCACGGTCGGCATCTTCGGCTCGCTGGGATTCGTCCTGGTGGGGCTCCTGCTCTTCATCGCCTGGCTGATCCGTCCGGACCGCCGGCAGGCGCAGAAGTACATCGCCTACGAGTCCGGCGTGGACCCGATCGGCGACATGTGGTCCCAGACGCAGGTCCGCTACTACATCTTCGCCCTCCTGTTCGTGATGTTCGACGTGGAGGCGGTCTTCATCTTCCCGTGGGCCACGCAGCTCGAGGTGTTCGGCTGGTTCGGGCTCGTCGAGATGACGCTGTTCATCCTCATCCTGCTGCTCGGGCTGGTCTACGCCTGGCGCAAGGGGGTGCTGAAGTGGGCCTAGGCCTGGTCGAGAGCGGCAAGATGCCCGCTCCGCTCACGAAACTGCTCAACCTGTCCCGCAAGTACTCCCTGTGGGTGTACCAGTGGGGCCTGGCCTGCTGCGCCATCGAGATGGGGGCGGCGTTCGGCTCTCCCCGCTACGACGTGATGCGCCTGGGCGTCATCCCCCTGCCGGCCAGTCCCCGTCAGGCCGACCTCGTGGTCATCTCCGGCACCGTGACCGACAAGATGGCTCCGGCGATCCTCCGGCTCTGGGAGCAGATGCCGGACCCGAAGTACGTGATCTCCATGGGGTCCTGCGCCAACTGCGGCGGTCCCTACTGGGACAGCTACTCGGTGACCAAGGGCGTCGACCAGATCATCCCGGTCGACGTCTACGTCCCGGGGTGCCCGCCCCGGCCCGAGGCGCTGCTCGAGGGCGTGGTGCTGCTCCAGGAGCGGATCCAGAACGAGGACATGGCGGCCCGGTGGACGGGCGAGCCGATCGTGGTGGAGTGACAGGTGGCCGAGGACGTGACGGACACGGCCGAGCCGGCCGACGAGGCACCCGAGGCGCCGGTCGACGAGGCGCGCGAGCGGATCGCCGAGGCCTTCCGGGCCGAGCTCGGCGACGCCGTGGAGGCCACCGAGGTCCAGGCCGGACGTGACGTCTGGGTGCGGGTGCGCACCGACGCCTGGCGGGCAGCCGCTGAGGCGGCGCGCAACTCGCTCGGCGCCCGCTACTTCTGCTTCCTCTCGGTGATCGACTGGCTGCCCTCGCCGTTCGGTCGTTCCATGGACGCTGCGGTCGACGTCGAGCTCGCCCGTCGTGCCGGCGAGGAGCCGCCCGTCCCCAGCACCGAGCTGGCGCACGGGGTCACCGGCGGCGCGACCCGCTTCCAGCTGCTGGCCCGTGTGGCCGACGTGGGCCGCCCCGGCGAGCACTGGGGCGTGACGCTCAAGGCCGACGTGGGGGACGACCTCACCGTCGACTCGTGGGTGCCGGTCTACGCCGGCGCCGACTGGCACGAGCGGGAGGCCTGGGAGATGTTCGGCCTCACCTTCACCGGTCACCCCGGGCTCCGGCACATGTACCTGCCGTCGGACTTCGAGGGCCACCCGCTCCGCAAGGAGTTCCCGCTGCTCGCCCGCATGGTCAAGCCGTGGCCGGGCATCGTGGACGTGGAGCCCATGCCGGGCGACGACGCCGAGCCCGCAGACGGCGAGGCCGCAGACGGGGAGGGCGACTCGTGACCGCCGTGACCGACCGGCAGAAGCTGCAGTACATCGCTGCCCGCGCCGCCGACGCGCGGGTCAACGTGGAACTCGAGACCGAGGGGATGACCCTCAACATCGGACCCCAGCACCCGGCCACCCACGGGACCCTGCGGATCGTGGCCCGCCTCGACGGTGAGCAGGTGATCGCCGCCGAGCCCGTCGCCGGCTACATGCACCGGGGCTACGAGAAGCTCGCCGAGGTCCGGACCTACGCCCAGATCACCACGCTGGTGAACCGCATCGACTGGCTGGGCAGCTTCGCCAACGAGGTGCCGTTCATCCTGGCCGCGGAGCGGCTCATGGAGGTCGAGGCGCCGCCCCGGGCCACGTGGATCCGCACGATCCTGTTCGAGATGTCGCGGATCGCGAACATCATCCTCTTCCTGGGCGACATGGGGGTCCAGCTCGGGGCCATCACGCCGGTGTTCTTCGCCTTCCGTGACCGCGAGTACGTGCTCGACCAGATCGAGCGCGTCACCGGCGGCCGATTCCACCCCAACTTCGACCGGATCGGCGGACTCAAGGACGACCTCCCCAAGGGCTGGCTCGCCGACACGGCCCAGGTCATGGAGAAGGTGCGCACCTTCTGCGACGAGATCGAGGACCTCCTCATGGGGTCCGAGGTCTTCCAGCAGCGGACCCGGGGCATCGGGATCATCCCGCCCGACGTGGCGCTGCAGTACGGCCTGTCCGGGGCCAACGCCCGGGCGTCCGGGATCGACTGGGACCTGCGTCGGGACGGCTGCGTGGGTCTGGCCTACCCGGAGGTCGACTGGAAGGTCTGGACGCACCCGGACGGCGACTCCTTCGCCCGCTTCTGGGTCCGGCTCCAGGAGGTCCGTGAGGCCACCCGGATCATCGACCAGCTCGTCGAGGGGGTCCCGAGCGGTCCGATCATGGCCAAGGTGCCCCGCATCATCAAGGTGCCCGCCGGTGAGGCCTGGGTCTCGACGGAGAACCCGCTCGGCGAGATGGGCTACTACGTGGTCAGCCAGGGCGACCTCACGCCGTTCCGGCTGAAGATCCGTTCGGCGAGCTTCAACAACATCTCGATCACCCCGTGGCTGCTCCGCGGTGTCTACGTTCCCGACATCGTGACGATCCTCGCCTCGCTCTACTTCATCCTGGGGGACATCGACCGGTGACGTCCGCACTCCTCGGACTCGAGCTCGCGTACTGGCAGTCGACCCTGATCCGGGTCCTGGCCGGTCTGGCGGCGGTGCTGCTGCTCACGGGTGGCGTCGTCTACCTGTACCTGTTCAAGTTCGTGTCGTTCATGCAGAGCCGGCTCGGCCCCATGGAGGCCGGACCGTACGGCTCCCTCCAGCTGCTCGCCGAGGTGGGCAAGTGGCTGCAGAAGGAGGACATCCACACCGAGGACAGCGACCGTCTCGTCTTCGGGTTGGCCCCTGCGGTGGTCCTCAGCTCCACGTTCCTCATGTTCGTGGTCATCCCGGCCGGCCCCGACCTGGTGATCGCCAACCTCGGTACGGGCATCTACTACGTCCTCGCCGTCTCGGCGCTCTCGGTCCTCGGCATCCTCATGGCCGGTTGGGCCTCGGCCAACAAGTACGCACTCATGGGAGCGCTGCGCGCCGGTGGTCAGCTGATCGCCTACGAGCTCCCCATGGTCCTCGCCGTGCTCGGCGTGGTGATCATGGCGGGATCCCTCAACCTCCAGGACATCGTCGCCGCCCAGTCGACGGGCGAGATCTTCGGGATCTCGTGGATCGGGAACCCGTTCATCCTCACCCAGTTCGTGGCGTTCGCAGTCTTCATGATCTCGGTGCAGGCCGAGCTGACCCAGACGCCGTTCGACATGCCCATCGCCGAGTCGGAGCTCGTCGCCGGCTACCAGGTCGAGTACTCCGGCATCCGGTTCCTCGTGTACTTCATCTCCGAGTTCGCCACTGCGGTGGCCTTCGCCGCCGTGGCGTCGACGCTCTTCCTCGGCGGGTGGGCACTCCCGGCCAGCTGGGGTCTGTCGGACGGGGTGATGAACGTGGTCGGACCACTGCTGGTCGCCACCAAGGCGGTCCTGCTCGTCGGCGTGGTGTTCTGGGTGCGGTTCTCCTTCCCCCGGTTCCGTGAGGACCAGCTGCAGCGCCTGGCGTGGAAGGTGCTCATCCCGATCGCGCTGGCGAACATCCTCGTGACCGCCGTGTTCAAGGTGGCGTTCTGATGCCCGACAAGCCCTCGTTCCCCAAGCCGCAGCTGCCCGGCGTCCTCAAGGGACTCGGCGTGACCCTGCGCACGGCCAAGGAGACGATGTTCCCGGACGGTCTCCTCCGGCCGCCCGCCCCCTCCCGCGGCGCCGCCACCGTGCAGTACCCGCACGAGAAGGAGGAGCCGGCTCCCCGGGCCCGAGGCGTCATCACGCTCGTCGAGGACAACTGCACCGCCTGCATGCTGTGCGCCCGCGAGTGCCCGGACTGGTGCATCTACATCGAGGCGCACAAGACGCTGGCACCGCCGCGCCGTGAGGGTGGCAAGCCCCGTCAGGTCAACGCCCTCGATCGGTTCGACATCGACTACTCGCTCTGCATGTACTGCGGGATCTGCGTGGAGGTGTGTCCGTTCGAGGCGCTCTTCTGGAGCCCCGAGTACGAGTACTCCGAGCCCCGGATCGCCGACCTCCTGCACGACAAGGAGCGACTCGGCGAGTGGTTCGAGACCGTGCCGGACTTCGAGACCCTCGAAGCGGGTTCCGAGGTGAAGGTCAAGAAGGTGCCCCGGTGACGTCCCTGCTCGCGGCCGCGTCGTCGACGTCCTTCGACGTCCCCGGCAACGTGGCGTTCGCCGTCCTCGCGGTGCTGATGGTCGTCGCCGCCATCCGGGTGGTGACCACACGGAACGTCGTCCACGCAGCCCTGTGGCTCGTGGTCGTCCTCGGCGGGAACGCCGTGGTGTACCTGATCCTCCAGGCCGAGTTCGTGGCGCTCACGCAGTTGCTCGTCTACATCGGCGCCATCATCGTGCTGTTCCTGTTCGGGATCATGCTGACCCGGGCTCCCCTGGGACGGTCCGAGGACCTCGACAACAACCAGCGCTGGATCGGGGCCGTCGTGGGGGTCCTCCTGCTGCTGGTGATCGGCTACTCGGTCACCCAGTCGTGGGGCTCGGACCGGCTCGACTTCGCGGCCTACGACCTGCCGCAGGTGAGCGACGTCGCCGGCACGGCCGTCGAGGTCGGCGGGTCGGGCAACGGCCGCACCCAGGCGCTGGCCAACGAGATCTTCGGTGACTACCTCATCCCGTTCGAGGTGGTCTCCGTGCTGCTGACCGGTGCCCTCATCGGGGCGATCGTCCTGGCGAGGAGGGACTGACGCCGTGCTGCTGAACCAGTTCCTCCTCCTCGCTGCCGTCCTGTTCTCGGTGGGCGTCTACGGGGTGATCGTCCGCCGGAACGGCGTGCTCGTGCTCATGTCGGTCGAGCTCATCCTCAACGCCGTGAACATCAACCTCATCGCCTTCAGCACCTTCTGGGGGCTCGGGGGTCAGGTCTTCGCCCTGTTCGTGATCGCCGTCGCCGCTGCCGAGGTCGGCGTGGGTCTGGCGATCGTCCTGCTCATCTACCGCAACCGCCGCTCGGTCGACATCGACCAGCTCGACGAGCTCAAGGGCTGAGGCGCACACCATGTGGTTCTTCACGCACGTCTGGATCCTGCCCGCCGTCATGGCCGGTTCGTTCCTGCTGATCCTCCTGTTCGGCAAGCGACTGCCGTTCAAGGGTGCGGAGGTGGGCATCACGGCGGTGTCCATCTGCCTGCTCTTCGCCCTGGCGACGGCCTTCAACTGGGCGACCTGGGGCGCGGACTCACCGAAGGTGTCCACCTCGGCCCCTGCCGAGCAGATCGAGGCCGTCGAGGTCGGTGCCCTGGCCGAGGTGCCCGACCAGTGCTCCCGGGTCGTGACGGAGCTGCGCGAGGGCGAGGGTTCCGCGTCGACGGAGGCGGCCCCGCCCGCCGGAGCCGAGGTGCCGGCCGGCGAGGGCGCAGCTCCGGTGACGCCGAGCGGTACGGGCGAGACGGCCGCACCGGCCATGGGGTCGGCGGCGGCCGCCGGCGGCAAGGGGGAGGAGACGGTCACCCGGCCGGTCGTGCGGTGTGCCCCCTGGTTCGAGTCGACCGACGCGCTCGTCACCTGGGGGACCCAGATCGACGGACTGTCCGTGATGATGATCGTGGTCGTCACCATCATCTCGCTGCTGGTGCACGTCTTCTCGACCGACTACGTCCACGGTGACCGCCGGTACACGCACTACTTCGCGTTCCTGTCCCTGTTCACCGGCTCGATGCTGTTCTTCGTGCTGTCGCAGAGCACCCTGCAGATGATCGTGGGGTGGGAGCTGGTCGGCGTCTGTTCGTTCGCACTCATCGGGCACTGGTGGGAGGAGAAACCCAACTCCGACGCCGCGCTCAAGGCGTTCCTCACCAACCGAGTGGGTGACGTCGGGCTGCTGGTCGGCATGATCATCCTGTTCTTCGCCGCCGGTCAGTCGTTCTCGATCATGGACGTGACGATCCTCGCCCAGGAGGGCGA
Source organism: uncultured Actinomycetes bacterium (assembly GCA_903873135.1). GTDB lineage: Bacteria > Actinomycetota > Acidimicrobiia > Acidimicrobiales > Microtrichaceae > SXMI01. The sequence goes on along the minus strand of CAIQNH010000248.1, from coordinate 5,712 downwards.
GATCCAGCACGTCCTGCTGCTCGTCGCCTCGGTCTGCCTGATCACCGCGGTCATGTCCAAGTCGGGCCAGTTCATCCTGCACACCTGGCTCCCCGACGCCATGGCCGGGCCGACGCCGGTCTCGGCGCTGATCCACGCCGCCACCATGGTGGTGGCGGGCATCTTCATGGTGGCCCGGTTGTACCCCGTGTTCTTCGAGGGTCTCTCGATCGCCAACTCGTCGGTCAACCTGCTCGCCGTGGTGGGGGCGGTGACGGCGTTGTTCGGGGCGATGCTCGCCTTCGTGCAGAAGGACATCAAGAAGGTGCTGGCCTACTCCACGGTGTCCCAGCTGGGGTTCATGGTGACCTCGCTCGGGGTCGGCGCCTGGACGGCGGCCATGTTCCACCTGTTCACCCACGCCTTCTTCAAGGCCTGCCTGTTCCTGGGTGCCGGCTCGCTCAGCCACGCCTGCCACCACAGCTTCAACATGGTCGACGACATGGGTGGACTCAGGAAGATCATGCCCAAGACCTTCTGGACCTACCTGATCGCGACGGGGGCCCTGGCCGGCATCTTCCCCCTGTCCGGCTTCTGGTCCAAGGACGAGATCCTCGCCGGCACGGGATCGTTCCCGGGCACCGAGGGTGCCAACGGCACCTACCACCTGATGCTCGTCATGCTGCTGCTCGCGGCGTTCTGCACCGCCGCCTACATGACGCGGACCATCTGGTACGCGTTCTTCGGCGAGTACCGCGGGCACGGACACCCGCACGAGTCGGGTCCGAGGATCACGGTCCCGCTCATCATCCTGGCCACGCTCGGCGCGATCGTCGGGTTCCTCAACCTCCCGGCCGCCTTCGACTTCCTGCCGGCCGGGTCCCTCACCAGGTTCGAGAAGTTCGTGGAGCCGATCGGGCTCTACTTCCCGTCGATCACCCACGCCTCGTTCAACCCGGTCCTCGCCGTGCTCTCCGTGGCGGTCGGGCTCAGCGGCATCGTCGTGGCGTACCTCTACTACTGGAAGGGCGCCTTCAAGGGCCTGCACGGGCTCTCGGAGCGCAACTCGCTCGCCGGCTGGGGCAAGAACGTGCTGGTGAACAAGTACTACTTCGACTGGCTCTACACGACCGTGATCGTCGGTTTCGTCAAGGGTCCGCTCGCCCGGGCGTCCAACTGGTTCAACCAGAACGTCATCGACGGTGTGGTCAACGGGGTCGGTCGGGGAGCCGTCGGCGTCGGGAAGTTCGTCTACGACGACATCGACCAGCGGGTCGTCGACGGCGCCGTCAACGGTGCCGGCGCCACGGCGTCCGGTTCGGGTGGGGTGCTCCGGCACCTCCAGACCGGCCGCATCCAGCAGTACACCGCCTTGTTCTTCGCCGCTGCAGCCATCCTGGCCGGCGTCTTCGTCCTCTTCGTCGGCTGATCGAGTAGGGAGATCGACGTTCCCATGACACAGTTCCTGAACGACTGGGGCCTGATCCTCATCACGTTCGTGCCCCTCCTGGGTGCCCTCGTGATGTTGCTGGTCCCCAAGGAGTCCGAGGACACCCACAAGCTCGTCGCCCTGGTGACGTCGTTGGTGACCGCAGCGCTCGGCGTGCTGCTCCTCCTCGAGTTCAACTACGACGACGCCGGGTCACTGCAGTTCCTGGTGGACTACGAGTGGATCTCGGTCATCAACTCGAGCTTCATCATGGGGCTGGACGGGATGTCGCTCCCGCTGCTGATCCTGACCGTCGGGATCATGCCGTTGGTGTTCATCTACTCCTGGAACCACGTGCCGGAGCCGGGCAACCCCAAGGCGTTCTTCATCCTCATGCTGGTGCTCGAGACCGGCATGATCGGCTCGTTCCTGGCGCAGGACCTGATCCTGTTCTTCGTGTTCTTCGAGGTCGTGCTGCTGCCGATGTTCTTCATGATCGGCGTGTGGGGCGGACCGGAGCGGAAGTACGCCTCGATCAAGTTCTTCCTCTACACGCTGTTCGGCTCGGCCCTGATGATCGTGGCCTTCATCGCCGTCAGCTACCTCTCGGTCGAGCAGACCTTCTCCATCCCCGAGCTCCGGGAGTTCGGTGGGTCGGGGTTGTCGCGGACGGCCCAGATCCTGATCTTCGGCGGCATGTTCCTGGGCTTCGGCATCAAGGTGCCGATGTTCCCGTTCCACACGTGGTTGCCCGACGCCCACACCCAGGCGCCGACGCAGGGCTCCGTGATCCTGGCCGCCGTCCTCCTGAAGCTCGGCACCTACGGGTTCCTCCGGATCGCCATCCCGTTGCTGCCCATCGGTGCCCGTCAGTGGGCGCCGGTGATCGGCGTGCTCGCGACGATCGGCATCATCTACGGCGCGCTCGCCTGCCTGGCGCAGACCGACATGAAGCGACTGATCGCCTTCTCCTCGGTGGCCCACATGGGGTTCGTGATGCTCGGCATCGCCACGCTCACCGACCTGGGCTTCAACGCTGCGGTGTTCGGGATGGTCGCCCACGGTCTGATCACCGGGATGCTCTTCTTCCTGGCGGGCTCCATCAAGGAGCGCTACCACACCCTCGAGATCAAGCGGCTCGGTGGGCTGCTCGTGCAGGCGCCCAAGATGGGCTGGATCCTCGGCTTCTCGGTCATGGCGTCGCTCGGTCTGCCGGGACTGGCCGGATTCTGGGGTGAGTTCCCGGCGATCCTGTCGGCCTACTCGCCTGCGATCGGTCTGAGCGTCCCGCTGTTCCGGGTCCTGATGGTCGTCGCCGCGCTGGGCACCGTGCTCGCCGCCGGCTACCTCCTGTGGCTCTACCAGCGGACGGCGTTCGGGACTCCGAGCGAGGAGTTCGCCTCCGACCCGCACATCCACGACGTCGAGACCCCCGAGTGGATCGCCTGGACCCCGCTCCTGATCCTCATCGTGGTGCTCGGGTTCGTCCCGGGGCTCATCTTCAACGTCGTCAACCCTGCGGTCGAGTCGATCGCTGCGATCGTCGGGGGCTGATCGACGGTGCTCTCCCTGTTCGCCCAGTTGCTCCCGGGGCCGTTCACGGCGCCCACGATCGACTGGCTCGCGCTCGGTCCCGAGATCGTCGTGCTGGCGCTGTTCGTGGTGCTCGTGCTGCTCGACTCGATCAAGCTCGAGCGGGCGACGGCGTTCATGCCGGCGGTGGCCAACCTGGGGTTCATCCTGGCGCTCATCCCGATCATCGTCCTGGCCGCCGACGGCGGCGACCGGGTCCTGTTCGGTGGGTCCTACGTGGTCGACTCGATGGCCTTGATCCTCAAGGCGCTGTTCGTCCTGTCCGCCTACGTGGTCGTCCTGCTCTCGACCAACTACCTCGCCGAGGGCGACTACTGGGAGAGCGAGTTCTACTCGCTGCTCGCCTGCAGCGTGCTCGGCATGCTGGTGATGGCGTCGAGTCGGGATCTGGTGGGGATCTTCGTGGCGCTCGAGCTGCTCTCCATCCCTGCGTACATGCTCGCCGGCTGGCGCAAGGGTGACGTCCGGTCCAACGAGGCGGGACTGAAGTACTACCTGATGGGCGTGTTCGCCTCGGCGGTCCTCCTGTACGGGATGTCGCTCATCTACGGCGTGGGCGGCTCGACCCGACTCGACGTCATCGCCGCCCGGTTGGTCGAGGTGGGGTCCGAAGGGATCCCGGTCATCACCCTGGCGATCCTCCTGACCCTGGTCGGGTTCGCGTTCAAGGTGTCGGCGGTGCCCTTCCACGTCTGGGCACCCGACACCTACGAGGGTGCTCCCACGCCGGTCACCGCCTTCCTGGCGGTGGCGTCGAAGGCAGCTGGGTTCGTCGCCCTCATCCAGATCGTCTTCTTCTGCTTCATCGTCCGTGGCGACATCATCCAGCCGGTGTTCTTCGTCCTGGCCGTCCTCTCCATGACGGTGGGCAACCTCATCGCGCTCCGCCAGACCAACGTGGTGCGCATGCTGGCGTACTCGGGCATCGCGCAGGCGGGCTTCATGCTGGCGCCGTTCGTGGTGGCCGACGAGCTGCCCGTCCAGTCACGTCAGGCCGTCGTGATCTACCTGGTGATCTACGCCGCCATGAACCTGGGGGCGTTCGCCGTGGTCATCGCAGTGGCCCGCAAGACGCGGTCCGCCGAGATCGACTCGTTCGGCGGGCTCTTCACCTACATGCCCGGCCTGGCGGTCGCGCTCACGCTGTTCCTGGCCTCGCTCATCGGGATCCCACCTCTCGGCGGCTGGTACGCCAAGTTCAGCGTGTTCAGCGTGTTGATCGAGGCCGAGACCCCGCTGGGCCTGGCCACCGCGATCGTCATGGCGATCAACACCGCCATCGCCGCCTACTACTACCTCAAGGTCGCCAAGGCGATGTGGTTCGACGACGCGCCGGACGGCGACGTGACCCCGGTCCCCGTGCCGGCGTCGCTGAACGCTGCGGTCGTCCTCTCCCTCGTCGTGACGTTCGTGCTCGGGGTGCTCCCGGGACTCATCACCAACGTCACCGAGTACGGACCGCTGGCCGTCGGCGGCCCCTGACCGCGCCGGCCCGTGGACGCGCTCGACGAGCGCCTCGACCGCCAGGGATCGTTGCGCTTCGACGAGTACGTCGACCTGGTGCTCTACGGGGCCGACGGCTTCTACTCCCGAGGTGGCGGCGCTGGTCGTTCCGGTGGCGACTTCCTGACCAGCCCCGAGGTCGGTCCGCTGTTCGGCGCGGTGGTCGCGCGGCACCTGGACGCCGAGTGGGTCCGGCTGGGTCGGCCGGAGGAGTTCGTGGTGGTCGAGGCGGCTGCCGGACGGGGAGCGCTGGCGCTCGCCGTCCTGGCTGCCGAACCGGCCTGTGCGGCGGCGCTCCGCTACGTGCTCGTCGAGCGGTCGCCGGTCCTGCGAGCTCGACAGGGTGAGCACCTGTCGCTGGCCGAACCGTTCGTGGTGCTCGGCGCACCCCGAGAGGTCGACGACGGTGACGCCGACCCCCTCCCGGTGCCGGACGGCCCGTTCGTGGTGTCGCTGCCCGAGGTCCCGGCGGAGCCGGTGACGGGCGTGGTGATCGCCAACGAACTGCTCGACAACCTGCCCTTCCGGATCCTCGAGCGCACGCAGGACGGTTGGGACGAGCTCCGGGTGGCCCGTCGGGGCAGCACGCTGGTCGAACTGCTCGTCCCCGCCGACGAGGCGGCTGCTGCCCACGCCGACGCGCTGGCGCCGTCGGCGCCACCGGGGTCGAGGATCCCGCTGCAGGAGCGTGCCGTGTCGTGGCTCCGCGCTGCGTTCGAGGTGGTCGACCGGGGCAGCGTCGTGCTGTTCGACTACGCCGTGTCCGCCACCGCTGAGCTGGCGGTCCGTCCGTGGACCGAGTGGGTGCGGACCTACGCCGAGCACGGGCGTGGTGGTCCTCCCCTCGACCGGGCGGGCGACCAGGACGTCACCACCGAGGTGGCGGTCGACCAGCTGGCGGCGGTCCGTCGGCCCGACGTGGACGTGGACCAGGCCGACTGGTTGCGGTCCCGGGGGATCGACTCGCTGGTCGACGAGGGTCGTCGCACGTGGGAGGAGCGGGCCGGAGTGGGCGACCTGGCCGCACTGCGGGCCCGGAGTCGGGTGGCCGAGTCCGAGGCGCTCACGGACCCGTCGGGTCTGGGCGCGTTCCGCGTCCTCGAGTGGCACCTCCCCTGACCCCCTCCCCCCGCCCCTCGCCCCCCGCCCCGCGGCGGTGGAGGTTTCTCTTCCCTGGGAAAGAGAGGAGCGCGGGCGGGGGGGGGGGG
>CAIQNH010000247.1 GCA_903873135.1 uncultured Actinomycetes bacterium | reverse complement strand
TCTTTCCCCGGCGTCAGCGGTCTTTCACGCCGTCAGCGGTCTCTCCCTGCGGTCCACCCCCACTTCTGTTGCCGGGCTGTGGGGGTCCGGCCCCGTGCGCCATCGCTGGTCACGGTGACTCTCAGACCTCCTGAAGGATCAGGCGGCGAGAGCGAACTGCTCGTTGGCGGTTCTGTTGGTGTCCCCGTTTAGCGAGTCTGAGACAACTCGGGTCGCACGCTCGGCTTCCAGATCCCGACGTCGAAACCAGTCAGCCCCGTGTGGAGGACCACTCTACAGGTCGGCTCCGACAGCGTGGTCCGCGGCCGCCGACCGCGCCCGCCGACGGCGCAGGAACCAGCGCAGCAGGAGGAACCCGGCCACGGCGGCCCCCAGGGCCGCGGCGGCGATCGAGATGATGGTGAACAGGGTCACGCTCCGGCCCACCCGGCGCGGGATCGGGTTGTCCCCGGTGAACTCGAGGGCGTCCAGGTACAGCCGCCGGGTCCCGTCGGAGCTGGCCTGACCGGGCATGAACCCGTGGTGGACCATCCAGATCCGGCCGTCGGCGTCGAAGAACTCCTGGCCACCCGGGCCGGAGTAGAAGTCGATGCTCGACAGCCACGGCCCGTCCAGTGGCTTGGTGCACGGTCCGGTGACGGAGTCGCACACCGCCACGCCGATCGCGTAGTTCGGCGTGGCCCAGTCGTTGGCGGAGTAGAACAGCACGTACTTGCCGGCCGCAGTGATCATCGACGGGGCCTCGACCAGGTTCGCCTCCCACGGCTGGGAGTCCCGGATCAGCTCCACGGGAGGACCGGCCGTGCTGAGCCCGTCGGCGCTGAGTTGCTGGCTGTAGATGATCGTCGGCAGGTCGCAGCAGTCGCCGTCGGACTTCCAGACCAGGTAGGGGGTGTCGCCGTCGACGAACACGCTCGGGTCGATGGCTCCGCCCTGATCCAGCGGGCAGATCATCGGCCCGGTCGATTCGTCGACGAACGGCCCGCCGGGCGCGCTCGAGGTGGCACGGGAGATGCACTGCCGGCGGGGCGAACCGTCGGTGGTCGGGGGCTGCGGCGTGGCGTAGTACACGACGAACGTGCCATCGGGGCGGGCGAACACCGCAGGCGCCCACTGGAACCCCTGCACGGTCCAGTCGGGCACCTTCGGTAGGGCGTCGCCGAGGTACTCGACGGTCCCGGTGTCGCCGGACTCGGACCGGTACACGGGGATGTTCGCGGACGTGGTGTTGGTGGCGTAGATGTAGTTGGCGTCGGGCTCGGCGAGCAGGAACGGGTCGGCCAACGGGACCGGCAGGATCGGCTTGCCGGCCAGCAGGCCCGACACCAACGACAGCGGTGTGGTGCTCACCACCTTGGGGTCGGCTGCGGCCGGGCCGACCGCGGGTGTCCGCTGGCCCGCCGTGGCGCCGGAGGGTGCCGGGTCCCCCGGGAGCCGGGTCGTCGTGGTCGTCGTGGAGTCGCCCTGACCGGTGGCGGCCAGCAGGGGAGCGAGCGACACGAGCGCCACGAGGGCGGCGAGGCGCCTCATCCCTCCCCCCGGCGTCCTCGGGCGACGGCCCGGGCGGCCTCCCGGTCGGCGTCGCGCCGGGCGATGTCCTGGCGCTTGTCCACGGTCCGCTTGCCCTTGCCGACGGCGATCTCCACCTTGGCCCGCCCCCCGGAGAAGTAGAGCCGGAGGGGGACGAGGGTGAGCCGCTCGGTCTGCAGGCGGTGACGGAGCCGCTCGATCTGCTGCCGGTGGAGCAGCAGCTTGCGGGGCCGGACGGGTTCGTGGCCCGAGTGGGCCTGGGCGTGGGAGTAGGGGGCGATGTGCAGGCCGTGCAGCCAGACCTCGCCGCCCTCGATGGCGGCGTAGGACTCGGTGAGCTGCACCTTGGACTCGCGGAGCGACTTCACCTCGCTGCCGAGCAGCACGATGCCGCACTCGTAGGTGTCGGACAGCTCGTAGTTGCGTCGGGCCTGCCGGTTGGTGGCCACCACCTGGGTGTCTGTCGACGCCATCGGAGGGCCACGCTACCGGCAACGCACCCGGGTGGGACCGGCGGAGGTCGTGGCTAGCCTCACGCAGGTGCGCACGCCGATCGAACTCCGCCCGTTCCTCGCCGCCCTGGTCCTCGCCGTCACCGTCGCGACGGTCGGAGCGGCGTGCTCGTCCTCCGACGGGGAGC
>CAIQNH010000246.1 GCA_903873135.1 uncultured Actinomycetes bacterium | reverse complement strand
CGCACTGCACCCCGATCGATCGGCCCCCGGTCGGCGGGCGGGGGCAGCGGGATCGGGGTGGAGCGGGTGGCCGTGGCCCGCAGCGGGGTCCCGACGGGCTGGGCCGACGCCCTGCCGGGGTTCACCGCCGCCGTCGAGGCCGAGGCGGCGCGCACCGGTGTCCCGCTGCCAGCGGGGTTCCAGACCTTCACCGGTGCGGCGCCGACCTCCGGAGGCTGAGGTCCCGGCGTCAGCCAGTCAGCAGTCGGGGCCGAACAGCTGGTCGGCGAGCACGTTGCGGCGGAGCTTCCCGGTGGCGGTGACGGGCAACTCCTCGACGATCCGGACGTCCTTGGGCCGCTTGTGCGGGGCCAGGTGGTCGCGCGCGAAGGCGTGCACCGAGTCGGCGTCGAGGCGGCCCACCACCGCGGCGCACACCCGCTGCCCCCAGCGCTCGTCCTCGACGCCGAACACCGCCACCTCCGCCAGGCCGGGCACGTCGCCCAGGATCCGTTCGACCTCGGCCGGGTAGACGTTGACGCCTCCGGTGATGATCAGGTCGTCCCGCCGGCCGTCGAGGTACAGGTAGCCGTCGTCGTCGAGCCTGCCCAGGTCCCGCACGGTGAACTCGCCGTGCGCGTCGGGCTGGGACGACGGTCGCCACGCCTCGGCGGTGCGCGCAGGGTCGCGCCAGTACTCGAACCGGGCGTGGCGGGGCGCTGAGCACCAGACGGTGCCGTCGTCGTCGGTGGTCAGCGATCGACCCGACCGGGCGCGTCCCACGGTGCCCGGGCGCTCGAACCACTCCGGGGTGGAGCACGCCGTGAACTGACCCTCCGTCGAGCCGTAGAACTCCCAGAGGACCTCGACGCCGACGGCGTCGGCGGCGGCCCGCTTGAGGGGCTCCGGGCACGGTGATCCAGCGTGGGCGACGAGGCGGAAGCCACCCAGGTCGGGCAGCTCGGACAGGGCGAAGCACCGCTGCAGGTGGGCGGGGACCATGAACGTGGTCGTCGGTCGGAGCGCAGCGATGTTCGCGAGCGTCCGGCTGGCGTCGAACGGACCCTGCAGCACGACGGTGCCGCCGCTCAGCAGGGTCGCGCCGGCCCACCGCACCGAGACCGAGTGGTACAGCGGGGAGCACACCAGGTGCACGTCGTCGGCGTCGAAGTGCCAGAGCTCCACCTCCTCGTCGAGCAGGGCGACTGCCTCGGACTCCTCCAGCACGCCGCTCCACACCCCCTTCGCCCGACCGGTGGTTCCCGAGGTGTAGTGCATCGGCCGCGCCAACGGGGCGGGTGCCAGCTCGGTGGCGGGTCCGCGCAGCAGCCGGTCGAGCGCAGCGTCGTCGACGACGAGCAACGGGTCGGCGTCGTCGAAGAGTTCGGCACGCTCGGCCTCCAGCAGCCCCGAGTGGGTGAGGACCGGCACGACGCCGACCCGGAGCGCGCCCAGCACGGCGCACAGCAGGTCTGCGCCCGTGGTGGCGGTCAGTGCGACCCGGTCGCCGGCCGCGGCCCCCGCTGCGAGCAACCCCCCGGCGACCCGGCGCTGGCGGTCCTCGGCGTCGACGGCGGTGAGCACCTCGGTGTCGTCGCGCAGGCCCACGTCCAGAGTGTTGCCGTGGCGGGTTGTGCTGCTCCAACTCCGCGGGTCGGCTGACCCGCCGACTCG
>CAIQNH010000245.1 GCA_903873135.1 uncultured Actinomycetes bacterium | reverse complement strand
GCCAGCGCAGGGACCGGCAAGACCTACGCGCTCAGCGGCTTGGTGGTCCGCTACGTGGCCGAGCGGGGCGTGCCGATCGACGAGATCCTGTTGGTGACCTTCACTCGGGCGGCCACGGCAGAGCTTCGGGAGCGGGTTCGGTCGCGATTGGTCGACGTCCTCACCCGACTCGAGGGGCTGGCCGACGACACCGCGGTGGAGCTCGGTCCCGGCGAGGACCCGGTGGTCGTGGCGCTGTCCTCGGCGCCGGAGCAGCGTTCCGAGCACCTCTCGCGACTTCGGCGCGCCGTGCTGGAGTTCGACGCTGCCACCATCAGCACCATCCACGGGTTCTGCACCCACGCCCGCACGGCCATGGGCGTGCGGTTCTCCGGTAACCCGGACGCCGTTCCCACCGAGGCAGGGGCTGACGTGCTGGCCTCGGTGTGCAATGACGCCCTGGTCCGGGCCGCGCTGGATCCTGCGGGAGTCTGGCTCGTCGACGGTCACTTCAGCCCGGACGCGTTCCGCACGGTCGTCCAGCAGTTGCGGACGCTTCCCGACAGTCGGGCTGCCACCGTGATCGACGACGAGCTCCACCGGCGTCTGGTGGAGCTCGTCGAGGACACGTCGAAGGAGGTGGACCGGCGGCTCGCGACGGCCGGGTCGCTCACGTACGACGTGCTCGTCACCTCGGTTCGTGACGAGCTGCAGGCGAACCAGGTGGTGGTCGACCAACTGCGCCGCCGCTTCCAGGTAGCTCTGATCGACGAGTTCCAGGACACCGACTCGGCACAGTGGGGCATCTTCTCCACGGTGTTCGGTCCGCCCAGCGACCGCACCCTCGTGGTGGTGGGCGATCCGAAACAGTCGATCTACTCGTTCCGAGGTGGCGACGTGCACACCTACCTGGAGGCCCTGGGGTCCGCTGGGGTGGACGTCGTCCGACTGGCGCAGAACCAGCGCTCCGACCGCTCCGTCGTGGAAGCCATGAACGCCTTGGGTCAGGGGCACACGCTCGGCTCGGAGCGCATCGTGTTCGAGCCCGTCTCGTCGACCCCGAGGCTCGATGGTCGGTACCTCTCGACCACCCCCGACGGGTCACCCGCGACCGGGCTCCAGGTACGGTTCGTCACCGGATCGTCCGTCACAGCCGACTCCTTCACGGCGGGAGTGTCCGAGGCCAGGGTCCGGTCCGACCTCGTCGACGTGACGCTCGGGCTGCTGTCCGCCGGCGTGATCCACGGCGCCGGCCGAGCGGACCCCCGGGTCAGGCCCGGCGACATCGCCGTCCTCGTCGGTGCGTCCCGAGAGGCGGCTCCGATTGCGGAGGAACTCAGGGCCGCCGGCGTCCCCGTGGTGCTCCGTCTCAACGAGTCGGTGCTCGCGAGCGACGCGTACGACGAGCTCTCGACGCTCCTGGTCGCGCTCGATCGGCCGGCGGACCGCCGTCGGGCGGCAGCCGCCGCCCTGGGGTGGTGGGGCGGCTGGAGCTCAGACCAGCTCGCCACCGCAGCTGCCTCGGACGACTCGCCCGAGTCGCTCGAACTCGTCGAGTTCCAGCACCAGCTCGTCGAGTGGTCGTCGGTGCTGGCTGAACAGGGGATGCCGGCGCTCTACGGGAGGATCCGGGCCCACGGCGACTTCCTGGAACGCATGCTCCGTTCCGGAGAGGGTGAACGTCGACTCACGGACCTCGACCACCTGGTCGAGCTGGTGCACGCCGAGCGTCGTTCCGGAAGTGGGATGACCGCTGCGTCGGCTGCCGCTGCGCTGGCCCGCCTCGGTTCTGGTGCCGGGAGCGACGAGTCGACCGCAGACGCAGTCCAACGACGGGTGGACTCCGACGCTGATGCCGTCAGGATCATGACCATCCACAACGCCAAGGGCCTCGAGTTCCCGATCGTGCTGCTGCCGTCGCTCTCCGCTGGCGGCAACCGGGTGACGGCGTCGCCCCCGTACACGTACTACGTGGAAGGAGAGGTGTCCGGTGAATCGGGGCACCGCGTCGTCGACGTCGCCTGCGCGGGAGACCAGCCCGAGGTGCAGCCCACACCCGAGGACCGTTCGCTCCGGGAGCAGTGCGGCGACCAGCACCGACTCACCTACGTGGCCATGACCCGTGCTGCCCATCTGACGGTGGTCTGGTGGGCGGCAACGGCGAAGCAGAAGGGACGGGTCCGGACGGGCCTGGCGCGACTGCTCTTCTCCGAGGACGTGACGGCGTCTGCCGAGACCCCGGTGGACCTCCCCGATCCCGGCCGCGAGTCGGCCCGGCTCCGGGAGCTGCTCGCCGAGCGGTCGGCAACGAACCTCGTCTCCGTCGTCGACGTCGGAGTGCCGACTGGTCGGGTTGCCGCGTTCGAGCCCGATGCGCCCGCGGCGCCCGGACCACCGGCCGAGGCGCAGGTTCTCGAACGGAACCTGCCTCGGGTCGATCGCTCGTGGTCCTACACCGGGCTGGCCAGAGTCGTGGGTCACGGGGATGGGGCCGAACCGGTGGCGGAGGATCCGGACGACGAGACCGGTGCCGACTCCGGTGCCGCCGACGAGGTGCTCGCTCCCGTGCTGGTGGCGGGTCCGGAGGACGCTGTGGTCGAGTCGGAGCGGTCGTCGCTCGGACCGGAGTGGGACCAGCGCAGCCCGTTCGAGGGCCTCGGTGCTGGTG
>CAIQNH010000244.1 GCA_903873135.1 uncultured Actinomycetes bacterium | reverse complement strand
CCTGCTCTGTGGTGCGAGCTCCATGCGCGTGCATGTAGCTCGCACCACAGAGCGGAGGGAGGCGGAGGGGGGAGGCGGAGGGGGGAGGGGGAAGGGGAAGGGGAGGTCAGGCGGCGCGGGTGTTGCCGAGCCAGGACTCGTAGAGCCGGCCGTACACGCCGCCCTGGGCCACCAGCTCGGCGTGGGAGCCCTGCTGGACGATCCGACCGGCGTCGAACACCACCACGCGGTCCGCCAGCTCGGCGGTCGACAGCCGATGGGCGATGCTGACCGTGGTGCGCCCAGAGGCCAGCTTGGCCAGCGCCTCGGCCAGCGCCCGCTCGGTCTCCGGGTCGACCGACGACGTGGCCTCGTCGAGGATCAGCAGGCCCGGATCGGCGAGCTGCGCCCGGGCGAGCGAGACCAGCTGACGCTCGCCCACCGACAGGGCGTCACCCCGCTCGCCCACCGACGTGGCGATGCCCTCCGGCAGCGAGTCCACCCACCACCGCAGCCCGAGGGCGTCGAACGCCTCCTCGATCTCCTGGTCCGTCGCACCGGCCCGGCCGATCCGCACGTTCGAGGCCACGTCGGTGTCGAACAGGAACCCGTCCTGCGGCACCAGCCGCACGGCGTGCGCACGGGAGCCGCGAGCGACCTCTCGCAGGTCGACCCCGCCGACCACGATCCGACCGGCGGTCGGGTCGGCCAGCCGGCACAGGAGCTTGGCCGCCGTCGTCTTGCCCGAACCGGTCTCGCCGACGATCGCCACGTTGATCCCCGCCGGGAGGTGCAGCGTGACGTCGTGCAGCACCGGGTGGCCGGGCTCGTAGGAGAAGTCCACGTGCTCGAAGTCGACCCCGAGCGCCCCGGAGGGCAGCTCGACACCCGGTTCGGGTTCGACGACCTCGACCGGCTCGTCGAGGAGTCGCAGCACCTTGCCCCACCCGGCGAGCGCCGTCTGGGTCTGGTCGAGGATCTCCCCGAGCTCAGCGACCGGCTGCACCACCAGGTTGGTCAGGAACAGCGCCGCCACCAGCGTGCCGGCCGCCAGCCCCCACCCGGGTCCCCACCACACACCGATGCCGACCACAGCAGCGAGCGCCACACCGCTGAACACGTCGGAGACGGGGAACATGATGGCGAAGAAGAAGCGGGCCTTGAGCTGCGAGCGGTACTGACGCTCGATGGCGGCACGCACCCGGCGCCGGGTGGAGCCGACCGCGCCGTAGGCCCGCACGACCCGGATCCCGCCGACCATCTCCGAGATCGACGACAGGGTGTCGGACACCTTGGTCCGCAGGTCGTCGTAGGCCTGCAGCTGCCGGCGCTGGACCACCCGCATGATCGGCACGATCGGGAGCAGCGCCACGAGCAGCACGAGCGCGAGCTGCCAGCTGTACACGGCCATCGCCGCCAGCGCGACCACGATCACGGTGCTGTTCACCACCCACGACACCGCACCCCAGGACGCGAACTGGGCGAGCGTCTCGATGTCGGAGGTGACCCGGGCGACGAGCACCCCCTTCTTGGCCTCGTTGTGGTGGGAGAGGCTGAGGTCGTGGACGTGGGCGAACGCCCGGGTCCGGAGCCCGTAGAGGACGTTCATGGCGGTCCGCATGAGGCGGATGTAGGTCCACCGGTTCAGCGCCGTCAGCAGCAACAGCGCCACCGTGGCTGCAGCGCAGGTCCACAGGACGAACGGCCAGTCGGGCTCGGAGGTCGACAGGCCACGGTCGAGGATCTGCTGGATGGCGATCGGGACGACGAGGCGGCCCAGTGCGATCACCATGGCGAAGGCCAGGCTGATCCGGAACCCCTGACGGAGCTCGGGCGTCCGGTGGAGCCCCATGCGGAGCAGCTCGCCGGCGCGGAGCGGCGGGGCGTCGTCGTCGGGCGAGGACGGCATCGGGTCGACCATCAGCGACCCTCCCCGTCGGGGCCGTCGCCCAGGTCGTCGTCGGCGTCGAGGTCGACCGGGTCCTCGTCCTCGTAGGCGGTGACCAACGCGGCGTAGTCCGGGTCCTCGAGCAGTTCGGCGTGGGTGCCCTGGGCCCGGACGGTGCCGTCCACGAGGAACACGACCCGGTCCGCCAGCTCGATGGTCGACAGGCGGTGCGCCACCACGAGCATCGTCGTCCCGTCCCGGCGCAGGCCCGAGAGGATCTCGGCCTCCACGACCGGGTCGACGGCCGAGGTGGCGTCGTCGAGCACCAGCACCCGGGGACGCCCGGCGAGCGCCCGGGCGAGCGACAGTCGCTGCCGCTGACCACCGGAGAGCGTCACCCCCCGCTCGCCCACCACGGTGTCGATGCCGTGCGGCAGGCGGGCCACGAACCGGGCGGCGCGGGCCCGGTCCAGGACCTCGTGCAGGACGTCGTCGGGGACGTCCCGGTCGAGCACCACGTTGGCGGCGACGGTGTCGGCGAACAGGTAGCTCTCCTGGGCGACCAGCGACACCGCCCCGCGCAGCTCGTCGGGGTCGAGCTCGTCGATCGGGACGCCACCCAGCTCGATCCGACCGCGCTCGGGTTCGTCGAGCCGGGACAGCAGGTGCACCAGCGTGGTCTTGCCGGATCCGATCGACCCGACGATCGCCACGACCTCGCCCGGGTCCACGTCGAAGGAGACTCGGGTGAGCACCGGCGTGTCGCCGAAGGAGAACCCCACGTCGTCGAGGTGCAGGCCGAGCGGCCCGGCCGGCAGCAGCTCCCCGCCGCCCACGCCCTCGGCCGACGGGTCCACCGGCTCGGCGAGCAGGGCGTCGACCCGTTGGAGCGACACCACGGCCCGGGGGATCGACTCGAACAGGAACCCGACGATCCGCATGGGGAACGCCAGCCAGCCGAACAGCGCGACGGCGGACACCAGCTCGCCGGGTGTGGCGCTGCCGGTGTCGATCCGCCAGGCGCCGCCCACCAGCAGCAGCACGATCCCCAAGCTCGGCAACAGGTCGATCACCGGCTGGAACGACGCGGTCATGCGGGCGACGCCCACGGCCTCGTCACGCAGGTCGGCGGCGGCGGCCTCGAACCGCTGCTGCTCGGACGTCTCGAGTCCCAGCGTCTTGACCACCAGCGCGCCGTCGAAGCTCTCGTGGGCGATCGCGCTCACCGTGCCCAGCTTCGCCTGCACCCGGGCGGACGGCACGTGGACCCGCTCGGTGTAGCGGCGCGAGAGGATCGCCATGGCCGGGAACAACAACATGGCGACCAGACCGAACACCCCGTCGGCGGCGACCAGGCTCACGAGCGAGATGGCGATCAGCACGATCACGCCGAGCGAGAACGGCAGCGGCATCAGCATCTGCGTGGCGGTGGTCACGTCCACGTCGGCGTTGGCCAGCAGCTCACCGGTCGGCCGACGCCGGTAGCTCGACATGGGCATGGTCAGCAGACGGTCGACCACGGCCGTTCGCAACGAACGCTGCATCCGGGACTCGGTGAGCGAACCGAACCAGCGCCGCACCACCACCGACAGACCACGGACGGTGCCGACCATGAACAGGGCCACGACCGACCACACCACCGTCGAGGCCGAGACGCCGGTGGTGAACGCAGGTTCGATCACCCGGTCGGTGATGACCCCGAGGAGCCACGCCGAGCCGACGATCATGAACGACCACATCGCCCCGCCGACGAGCGCCCACGCGAACGGCGACGGGTGCATCCGGACGAACCGGACGATCTCCCGGACCCCCTGGCGGGTCACCGACGCCGTCGACTCGGCTCCGTCGTCGGGGTGCGGGACCTCGTCGTCGGGAGCGTCGTCGGCAGCGGAGTGGAGCGTGGCGGTCACGGGGGTGGTGTGGTGCCGCTCACGCGGGTCGGGGCACGGATCGCCACGAACGGCGTCCTGCGCACCCCGGCCCGGACGGGCGGCTGGTGTGGGAGCTCAGACCGGGAGCTGGATGGCCTTGGTCTCGAGGAACTCCTCGAGGCCCCACTGGCCGCGCTCACGGGTGTTGCCGGACTGCTTGTAACCACCGAACGGAGCCGCTGCGTTGAACGGGGCGCCGTTGATGTCGACCTGGCCGGTGCGCATGCGTCGGGCGACGGCGAGCGCACGGTCCTGGTCGGCGGAGTGGACACCACCGTGCAGGCCGTAGATCGAGTCGTTGGCGATCCGCACGGCGTCGTCCTCGTCGGTGTAGGTGAGGATCGACAGGACCGGACCGAAGATCTCCTCGCGGGCGATCGTCATGTCGGGCGTGACGTCGGCGAACACCGTGGGCTTGACGTAGTAGCCGGTCGGGAAGTCCTCGGGCTGCTCGGAGCCGCCGACGAGCAGGGTCGCTCCCTCCTCGACGCCCTTGTTGATGTAGTCCCGCACCCGGTCCTGCTGCGCCTTGGACGCGAGCGGGCCGAGCGAGTGGAAGATGTCGGGCTCGTCCGCGGCCGGGTCGACCAGCCGGACGTTGCCGACCTCGGCGACCACCGCGTCGATGTACTCCTGGGCCCGGGACTCCGGCACCAGCAGGCGGGTGTGCGCCTGGCAGGTCTGGCCGGAGTTCATGTAGCAGGCGAACACGGCGCTCATGCCGACGGACGCCGGGTCGGCGTCGTCGAGGATGATGTTGGCCGACTTGCCGCCGAGCTCGAGCCCGACGCGCTTGGCCGTCGGGGCGGCCGCCTTGGACACCTCGGCGCCCGATCGGCCCGAGCCGGTGAAGGACACCATGTCCACGTCGGGGTGCGCCGAGATGGCGGCGCCCACGTCCGGGCCCGTGCCCACGACCATGTTGAACACGCCGGCCGGCAGGCCCGCCTCCTCCATGGCCTCGGCGAGCAGGTAGGCGTTGAGCGGAGTGATCTCCGACGGCTTCAGCACGAACGTGCAGCCGGCGGCGAGCGCCGGGACGACCTTGCAGGCGATCAGGTACAGCGGGTAGTTCCACGGCGTGATGCCGCCCACGACACCGATCGGCTCACGGACCACCAGCGAGTTGCCGACACGGGTCTCCCACTCGAAGTTCTCGATCAGGCCGGCGAACGTCTCCCACTCCCCGACCGCCATGCCGGTCTGGACGAGGGCGGCGAACTGCTTGGGGGAGCCGTTCTCGGACGAGATGGTCTCGGCGATCGTCTCGAACTTGCCGAGCAGCGCACCGCCGATGTCCCGGAGGTACTTGGCCCGGGTGTCCACGTCGGTCGTCGACCAGGTCTCGAACGCCGCCCTGGCGGCGGCGACGGCGGCATCGACGTCGGCGGCCGTCCCAGCGGGGACGGTGGCGATCACCTGCTCGGTGGCGGGGTTGACGACCTCGATGGTCCCGGTCCCGGTCGACGACACCCACTCGCCGTTGATGAACTGCTTGTCGTAGTTGGCCACGGTGGTCTCCAGCTGGTTCTGGCCGCCCGGCGACGGGGCGGCGATGTGGCGATGCTACCCCTGCTGACTGACGCGCACACCCGCGACCACTGCCGGTGGCGGGGCCTGCGAACCCCCGCTCCCACGGGTTGGTTCGCCGGGGCCGAGCAGACCCGGACGGCCCGTCAGAGGCCGGCGCCGGATCTGTCTAGGGTGTCCCGTCGGCACCGGGAATCCCCGGCCGACCGGAACGACATCCACCCCGACACAGAGGCGGAACCATGGCGAAGATCAAGGTGCAGAACCCGGTCGTCGAGCTCGACGGCGACGAGATGACCCGCATCATCTGGGCGTTCATCAAGGAGGAGCTGATCCTCCCGTACCTGGACGTCGACCTGCGCTACTACGACCTGGGGATCGAGTCCCGGGACGCCACCGACGACCAGATCACCGTCGACGCCGCCAACGCGATCAAGGAGCACGGCGTGGGCGTCAAGTGCGCCACGATCACGCCCGACGAGGCCCGGGTCGAGGAGTTCGGTCTGAAGCAGATGTGGCGCTCCCCCAACGGGACGATCCGGAACATCCTCGGCGGGGTCGTGTTCCGGGAGCCGATCATCTGCTCCAACATCCCGCGGCTCGTCCCCGGTTGGACCAAGCCGATCGTCATCGGCCGTCACGCCCACGGCGACCAGTACCGGGCGACCGACTTCGTCGCTCCCGGCGCCGGCACCGTCACCCTGACCTACACGCCCGACGACGGCAGCGAGGCCATGGAGTTCGAGGTGGTCCGCATGCCGGAGGACGGCGGCGTGGTCATGGGCATGTACAACTTCGACGACAGCATCCGCGACTTCGCACGGGCGTCGTTCCGGTACGGGCTGCAGCGCAACTACCCCGTCTACCTGTCGACCAAGAACACGATCCTCAAGGCCTACGACGGTCGGTTCAAGGACATCTTCGCCGAGGTGTTCGAGGCCGAGTTCGCCGAGGCGTTCTCGGCCGCCGGCATCACCTACGAGCACCGCCTGATCGACGACATGGTCGCAGCCGCGCTGAAGTGGGAGGGCGGCTACGTGTGGGCGTGCAAGAACTACGACGGTGACGTGCAGTCCGACACCGTCGCCCAGGGGTTCGGGTCGCTGGGCCTCATGACGTCGGTCCTCATGACGCCGGACGGCAGGACGGTCGAGGCCGAGGCTGCCCACGGCACGGTGACCCGCCACTACCGGGAGCACCAGAAGGGCAACCCGACCTCGACCAACCCGATCGCCTCGATCTTCGCCTGGACCCGGGGCCTGTCGCACCGGGGGACGCTCGACGGGACCCCCGAGGTCACCGAGTTCGCCACGGCGCTCGAGGAGGTCTGCGTGGACACCGTCGAGGGTGGCCAGATGACCAAGGACCTGGCGCTGCTCGTCGGCCCGGACCAGGAGTGGCTGACCACGCAGGAGTTCCTGGCGGCGCTCGACGAGAACCTCGCCGCCAGGCTCGGCGTCTCCTGATCCCCCCCACCCGCTCTGTGGTGCGAGCTACATGCGCTCGCATGGAGCTCGCACCACAGAGCGGCGGTCAGCGGGGGTCAGCGGGGGCTGCGGGAGCTGCGGGGATCAGCGGGGGCGGCAGGGGTCAGCGGGAGGACTGGGCGACAGCGACGGCTCGCCTGACCCGGGCGACCACCAGGTCCGGACGAGACCAGACCTCGTCGTCCCAGACCTCGACGACGGTGAACCCAGCGGCCTCGAGCGCCTCCCTCCGGGCTCGATCCGCGAGCACGTCGCTCAGCGCAGTGTGGTGCCGGCGGCTCTGGACCTCCACCACCACGGTCGTCCCCTCGACCAGCAGGTCGACCCGTCCCGTCCAGTGCTCGGCGGTGCCCACGTCGACCTGACGCCGGACCGTGAGTCCCGCCGCCCGGAGGATCTGGACCGTCCGGGACTCCAGACCAGACTCCGGGGCCCGGTCGGTCTCGGAACGATCGTCCACGTACCTGCGGACACCTGCGGTGCCGTTCCGGCCCATTCGACCCATGTCGGCCACGAACCGGACGATCGACCGCACCGACAGCAGCCGCATGGCCCACAGCGAGTCGACCAGTCGCTCCGCCCGCTCGTAGCGGAACGTGGCGAACAGGTGGAGCGCCGTCAGCTCCGGTCGGACGATCGGAATCCCGTCGAGTTCGGTCCGCCACTCGGCTGGGAGTCGCCGCACCCGGTGACGGCGAACTCCCGGGGACCGGTAGCGACTCGAGACGGTGGTCGTCACGTGGACCGGCCAGAGCGAGCAACCCGTCAGGCCCCAGAGCCGGGCCGCAGAGGTGTGGGAGAGCACCGAGTCCGGGCCGGCGTCGAGGACGGCCACGACCAGTCGTTGCTCATCGGTGGCCGCTGACCCGACCCGTCTGAGCACCCACGGAGTGACGCACTCCCAGTGCCGCGACCCCCGGAGCTCCTGGACGGCGACGCGACTGGCACCGGCAGCAGTCAGCCACCGCAGCGAGACCACGCCGTGGTGACGCTCGGCCATGCGGATCGCCTCGTCGTCGAACACGCCGATGATCGTGTCGGCCGACCGCAGCGCCTGTCAGCGGGCCGCGCGGCCCGCTCCGCACCGACCCACCGCTCTGTGGTGCGAGCGACATGCGAACGCATGGAGCTCGCACCACAAAGCAGGAGGGGGGCGGGGGGAGGGGAGAGAGGGTGGCTGTGGCTAGAGCTGCGGCTCGTGCTGCGACGACGGCCGCGACGGAAGTCGGTCGAGCGCAGCGGCGAACACGAGCGGGACCGCGGCCGCCACGAGCACCGTGGCGAACACGCTCCCCACGAACGCCCACATGGG
Source organism: uncultured Actinomycetes bacterium (assembly GCA_903873135.1). Lineage (GTDB taxonomy): Bacteria > Actinomycetota > Acidimicrobiia > Acidimicrobiales > Microtrichaceae > SXMI01. The sequence continues at coordinate 3,137 of CAIQNH010000244.1, read as the reverse complement.
GTGGGCCGGGTTCGACCGGGGGTTCCGGACGATCAGCACGACCAGGCACGCCAGGGCGGCGAGGCCCATCGACACCGCCAGACGTTGCCAATCCCCTCCACCCTCCACGGATGAGTCACCACCCGTCACGACACCGTCGGTCGTCCGCACCACCACGAGCACGACGACGGCGGCGACCGACGCCACCAGACCCAGACTCCCGACGACGTCGCTCATCCGGTGCCACCCGGTGCCCAGGATCGCCGCAGCAGCGACCGCAGTGGTTCCGGACGCCACGAGCGCCACCCAGGTGCGGGACCGGGCCGGCACCACGAGCACCCACGCGAGCGACACCCCGGCCACGAGTGCCGTGTGGCCGCTCGGGAACGAGTTGCGGGCGTTCGCCCACATGAGCTCCACCAGTTCAGGTCGGTCCACCACTCCCTTGGCCCACGACGCGACCGCCGCCGGGACCGCCACCACCACGGCGGCAGCGACCGCCAGCACCGGGCCCCGTCGACGGAATCCGACGACCAGCGCACCGAGGGCGGCCAGCAGGGCGGCCGGAACCCACACGGAGCCGAACGCCCGGGTCCCCACCTGACGGAACCGGTACCAGGTGGCCTTGCGCCCCTCGAACGCGAAGTCCTCGAGCTGCTGGCCCCACCCGGTCCGCACGCCGACCCACCAGGCCACCAGCGCACCGAGTGCGCCGAGCGCGGCCACCGCCACCAGCGCTGCGGTCGACCCGGCCCGACCGGTGCCCCGCCCCGTCACCGTGGCCTGCACGCTCACCGCCCGGCGACCACCTCTGCGAAGGCGTCGGCGCAGGCCGGATCGGTCGTCCCCGGCACCAGGATGAACTCGTCGACCCCGGCGGCCTCGGCGTCGGCGAGCACCTGTCGGAGCCGGTCGGCGCTCCACACGGGAGCGTCGTCGGCCAGCGTCCTGGCGAGCCCCGTCCCGAAGATCGCCAGGTAGTCGTAGGTGAACGCCTGCAGGACCCCCTGGTCGTCCGCCGTGCCGAGGACGGCGAAGCAACCGGAGACCAGCTTGGGCGCCTCGGTCCGGCCGGCGTCGTCCCACGCCCGGCGGGCGGCCGTCACGGCGGCGGCCATCTCGTCGCCGTCGGCGGTGAGCGCGAACCCGGAGATGCCGTCGGCCCACGCAGCCGCCCGGGCGAGTCCCTTGGGCCCCATGGCCCCGGCGAGCAGCGGCGGCCCACCGTGCTGCACCGGCAGCGGGCCGACCGGGTCGCCACCGTCGAACGGCGCGCCACCGGACCAGAGTCGACGCAGCTCGGCCACGCCCTCGTCGAGCCGGGCGTGGCGACGCTCGAAGCTGGAGTCGGCCGCCCGGTAGTCGTGCTCACGGCCCCCCACGCCCACGCCCACGGTCAGGCGGCCACCGCTGAGCACGTCGAGCGTGGCCAACTGCTTGGCGATCACGGGTACGGGGTGGAACGGCAGGACGACCAGGTTCACGAACACCCGCACCCGCTCGGTCAGGGCCGCCGCCGCAGCGTTGACGACCACCATCTCCTGGTTGCGGAACGTGATGCGCTCCCCGCACGAGATGCTGGAGAACGGGCCGGCGTCGATCCGGCGACTCCACTCGAGCGTGGTCGACCGGTCGTAGTCGGGCGCCATGGTGGGCAGGGCCACGCCGACGTCCATGTGTCGAGGGTAGACGACGCTCCTCGCCGACGGTCAGTCGCCGGGTGTCAGACGCTGAGGGTCAGTCGCCGACGGCCCGTCGTCGGGTGTCAGTCGGTGACCGGCGGGCCCGGCACCGGGGGCGGACCCGAACCGTGCCCGGTCGGGAACGGCTCGTGCTCCGTCGGCACCATGCCCTCGGGGAGCGTCGGGAACGACGGCCGTCCCGGTACGGGACCGGCGAGCGGAGCACCGCCGTGGACGGCAGCCCGGATGGGCACGACCACGAAGGTGCCCGGGTGCCGCACGTCGACGTCGGTCGAGGTGTCGATCGGAGCGGCCAGGTCGACGGGGTGCGACGAGTACGGCGGCGGCGTCGTGAGGACCGGGGCGTCGACCAGGGGACCGTCGTGCTCGACGAGCCAGTGGCGGCGTTCCGGGTGCTCCCGGCGACCGGCGGCGACGGCGACAGCCCCCTGGGGGCCCCACCCGCCGACCAGTTCGGCACCGAGTGCGTCCGGTGCAGCGGAGAACCTGCTGCGGCGACGCTCCGAGCGTGGTGCCCGGACCGGCTCGTGGATGCGGCGGAGCGCAGCCGGTTCGTGCCGACGCTCCGCCGTGACGAGCAACAGCATCAGACCGACGACGATCGAGGCGACCGAGCCGACGAGCGACAGGACGAGCGGGTCGGCCCAGACCGGCAGCGTCACGAGTGGTCCCCCGGCGTGCGGAGGACGACGACCGGTGCGGGCGGTGCGTCCGGAACCACGTCACCCGCCGCGTGACCCACACGCGCCGGGCTCGTCTGGTCGGTTCCGATCCCCATCGGGTCCCACCCTACGACCGGGAGCACCGTCCTGCACACGCTGGGTGGTATCGGGCGGGTTCGGGGCTCACCTGAACCTTTTCCTGCCGGCGGCCGGACGGGCCCCGGATCGCGCTGTGCACCCCGGTGATCCACAGGTCCCGGGGTTCGAGGGGCTCTGCGGCGTCAGGGGTTCTGGGGCCGTCTCGGACCGCAGGTACCCGTCCCGCAGAACCGCCAGTCGAGGATCCGCACCTCCCGGGGGTCGGTGGCGGTGCCGTCGATGGAGTCCACCTCGACCAGCGTCTCGGCCCACGGTCGCCCGTCGATCACGGCCTGCAGACGGCCCTGTCGGGGGTTCGGCAGGTAGCAGCAGACCGTCCCGACCGAGGCGCCCGGCTCGCTGGAGCTGACGAGACGGTCGACCTGCAGGTTGCCGACGACCAGCGGCGAGTCGAGCGACCCGCCGGCCCCCGGTGCACCTCCGGCCCAGCGGACCCGGAGCTCTGACCCACCCAGCAGCACGTCACCGAACACCTGCGCCTGGGCGAGCCCCGCACCGCTGCCGTCGGCGTCGGTCGAGAGCTCGGATGCAGGGGGCGCCGTGAGCACCACGTCGGTGGCTGCCTCCAGTCCGCCGAACCCCAGGTCGGGTACCCGCACGGTGAGGCAGTTGCCGACCTGGTCGAACACCGGCT
>CAIQNH010000243.1 GCA_903873135.1 uncultured Actinomycetes bacterium | reverse complement strand
ACGAGGACCTCGCCGGGACCGGGGGCAGGGAGCTCCCGTGTCTCCACGGGCACCTCCCGGCGGCGGCGGTAGACGGCGGCGGGGACCTGCGTCGGCCGGTCGGTCACGTGGCACCTCCGTCGGTGGCGGCTGCGTCGGTGGCGGCTGCGTCGGTGGGATCCGCCCGTGACGGCGAGCCGGCGGGGAGCAGCACCGTGGTGGACAGGTCGCCGAGCTGCTCTGGCGGCCCGTCGAAGGTCACCTCGCCCTGCTGGAGCACCACCACGCGGTCGGCGAGCGCCAGGGCGTGGTCCAGGTGCTGCTCGACGACGAGCAGGGCCGTCCCGGCGTCACGCACCCGGCCGAGCACGCGGTACACATCTGCGGTCACGATCGGCGCCAGTCCGAGCGAGAGCTCGTCGGCCACGAGCAGCCGGGGGCGCAGCACCAGCACCCGGGCCAGCGCCAGCATCCGTTGCTCGCCACCGGACAGGGTGCCGGCGAGCTGCTCGCGTCGCTCGCCGAGCTTGGGGAACAGCGTGAAGGCCTCGGTCAGGTCGGCGGCGACGTCCCGTTTGGGCCGGGCGGAGCGGAAGGCCAGCTCCAGGTTCTCGGTCACGGTGAGCGACGCGAAGGTGGACCGGCCCTCGGGGGCGTGGGCGATGCCGGCCCGGGCGTAGCGGAACGGTGCCTGACCCGACAGGTCGGCGCCGTCGACGAGCACGGAACCGCTCGTCGGCGGCAGCAGACCGCTCGCCACCCGGGCGATGGTGGACTTGCCTGCGCCGTTGGCACCCACCAGCGCGACGGCCTCGCCCGGGTCGACCCGGAGCGAGACGTCGAACAGCGCCCGGAAGGGCCCGTACGCGGCGTCGACGTGGTCGAGCTCGAGGACGGGGACCGTCACGTCGACCCCCCCAGGTAGGCGACCCGCACCTTCTGGTTGGACAGGACCTCCTCGGTGGGTCCCGACGCGATGAGCTCGCCGTAGTCGAGCACCGAGATCCGTTCGGCCAGCCGTTGGACCAGCGGGACGTCGTGCTCGATCAGCAGGATCGCGATCCCGTGCTCGCGCTGCACCCGCTGGAGGGCGTGGCCCATCTCGTCGGTCTCGTGGCGGTCGAGGCCGCTGGAGGGTTCGTCGAGGAACAGCAGCTTGGGTTCGCACACGAGCGCACGCGCCAGCTCGACGAGTCGACCCTTGCCGAGCGACAGCGACTCGGCGGGGCGCTCCGCCCACTCCTCGAGGCCGAGCAGTTCGAGCACCGTTGCACAGCGGTCGAGCTCCTCGGACGACGGGTGGGAGCCGGTGAGGACGTCGGCGAGCAGTCCGCCGCGGCGGGTCCTGGCGCGGTCGGCCACGATCAGGTGGTCGAGCACGGTCATGCCGCCGAAGAGCTCGATGCGCTGGAACGTCCGGGCCATGCCCGCCCGGGCCCGGGCCGCAGGCTTGAGGCTGTCGACCGGTCGGCCGTCGAAGGTGACCTGGCCGCGGTCGGGGCGCTGGACGCCGGTGAGGCAGTCGAACAACGTGCTCTTGCCGGCCCCGTTCGGTCCGATCACGGCGGCGAACTCGCCGGCGTGGACCTGGAGCGAGACCCCCTGCAGCGCCACGATGCCCGCGTACCGCTTGGTCACGCCGGTCGCCGACAACAGTGCGTCGCTCACGGTGTGGTGCCTCCGGTTCCCGGACCGCCGACTCGAGCCGGCTCACGGGCGGCGTTCCGCGCCTCGACCCGCCGCACGAGCGCGTTCACCGACGCGGTGGTCTGCGCCTCGATGCTGCCCTCGGGGTGCTTGGCGTAGGTGATGGCGCCGATGCCGAAGAGGATGAACGCCACCGACTGCGCCCAGGTGGGCTGGATCGTGTCGGCGATCGACGCCACCCACGACGGTGCGTCTGGGTTGGTCTCGACCCAGTTGCCGGGGAACGCGAAGAGCTTGTCGAGCAGCGCCGGGAACAGGAAGAAGAACAGGCCTGACAGCACGGCGGCCTGGATGCTGCGCGCTCCGGCCGAGACGAGCAGCGCCACCCAGACCAGCCCGATGATGTACGGGAAGCTGGCCTCGTAGCTCGCCTGACCCAGGTCGATCGCGGCCAGTCCGCCGCCGAACCCGGCGATGCCGGCGGCGATCGTGAACGCCACCACCCGGGCCCGCGGACCGTCGATCCCGATGGAGGCCGCCGCCACGTCGCTGGTCTGGAGCGCCTGCAGGAACCGTCCGGTCGTGCCCTCCCGGAGCCGGATCACGACGAGCGCCGTGGCGATGACGCAGACCACGACGAACACCAGGAAGTACCGGTCGTCGCTCAGGTCGAGCGGGCCGATCACGGGGCGGGGGACCGAGATCGGCACAGCACCGCCGCTCACCCACGACAGCGGCACGAAGATCGACTGGAACATGAGCGCGAACGCGAGCGTGGCGAGCGCCAGGTAGACCCCGTCGAGGCGCACCACCGGGACGGCGAGCAGCGCACCGACGGCCGCGGCGACGAGGATGCCGACCACGAGCCCCACGACGACCGGTGCCCCCGACGCCTCGACGACCTGCGCCAGGGCGAACGCTCCGATGGCCGCCAGGGCCGCCTGGCAGAGCGAGAGCATGCCGCCCATGCCGACCACGACGATCAGCGACATCATGGTCACCGACAGGACCAGACCGCTGATCGCCAGGCCGAGCCAGTACTGGTCCAGGGCGAACCAGCTCACCAGCAGGGCGACCAGGGACACGACGACCCCGAACACGCGGGCGCTGGTGGCCACCCATTGCGGGCGGGCCCGGACGACTGGCGGGGGTGGCGGGGCGTCGACCGTGGCGAGCGGGTCCACGAGCTCGCGGGTCGAGCGCAGGCCGGGGCGGAACAACAGCAGCAGGAACAGCACGACGAAGGGCAGCGACGGCCGGAGCCCGTTGGTGAGCACGCTGTCGGTCGGCAGCGTCCCGGCGAGCACCGCCTGCAGTACGCCCAGGAGGATGCCACCCACGAAGGTGAGCGGGATGCTGCTCAGGCCGCCGAACACGGTGGCGGCGAGGGCGGCGACGAGGAGCGTGAACAGGTCGAACGGATTGAGCGAGGCGAACAACGGGGCGATGAGCACGCCTGCCAGTCCCGCCAACACGCTCGAGAGCATCCACGCCGCCATGGACACCCGTTCGCTGTCGACGCCGCTCAGCTCGGCGAGCCGAGGACTCTCGACCACGGCTCGCATCCGCAGCCCCAGGTTGGTCGAGCGGAACAGGATCACCAGCCCGACCACGACCACCAGCGTCGACACGATCGTGGCGACCTGACCTGCGTCCAGCACGAAGGTCGCTCCCTCCGGCCAGAGCCACTCGTCGGTCCGTCGGACCCACCACAGCGGGGGCGGGTTCTTCCGCGTCTCGCTGCCGAAGACGAGCTTGGCGATCTCGGGGATGGCGATCAACAGGCCGAGCGACGTCACGAGCTTCGCCATCGACCCTGCGGAACGCAGGTACCGGAACAGCACCCGTTCGAGCAGCAGGCCGATGAGCGGCGCCACGACCAGGATCGACACGACCCCGGCGGCCACGAGCGGCCACTCGAGCTCCTTGCGCAGCTCGTAGTAGACGATCGCCGAGACGTAGGCCTGGCCGGCGTAGGCCAGGTTGAAGACCCCGGAGGTCTTGTAGGTCAGGACGAGCCCGACGGCGAGCAGCGCGAAGACGCAGCCGGTGGGGATGCCCCGGATCGCGTACTCGAGCAGCTGCACCGCGGATCGACTGGTCTACTGCGTGACCAGGTCGAGCGACTTGGACGGGATGTCGAAGCAGACGAACGGCTTGCCGTCGGCGCCGGTCTGCGGCACGAACCTGGACGCCTCGACCTTCACGATGGGCGTGCAGGTGACGTCGTCCCGGCGGTTGTGGGCCCGGGTCCAGTCGACCCCGGTGATGAACCCGTCGGCGGTCCAGTTGGTGTCCGCGTTGATGGCGTCGATCACCTTCTGCTGGGTGAACTCCGGTCCGGCCTGGCGGAGGCCCTCCACCAGCAGCGCAGCGTTGAGCCATCCGACGATGGAGTTCTCGCCGGGGGTGCCGCCCACCTCCTGAATCCACTGCAGGTAGTCCCGCATGCCCTGGGGTTGGTCGGTCACCTCGAGCGGGATGAACGACACGCTGGCGTAGCTGCCCTCGAACAGGTCGCCGAACTCGTCGAGGAGCTCCTGGTCGTAGGCGTTGGGCAGGAACTGCACGGCGTCGACGCCCTGCTTCTTGAGCTCCTTGGCCAGGTTGACCACGCCCGTCGTGTCGATGCAGGTGATCACGAAGTCCACGCCGGCGTCCTTCATCTTGGACACCTGCACCGAGAAGTCGGTCGTGCCGTAGGAGAGCGAGGAGTCCTTGAAGGCGACCTCGACGCCGGCCTCGGGGTACTCCTGGAACGACTTCTCCCAGCCGTCCGCGCACTGCGAGGACTGCGGGACCGCGTAGCCGAGCACGCCGGCCTTGGTCGCGCCGGCCTGCTTGGCTGCCCACGGGACCTGCGGCTGCACGCAGCCCAGGCAGAGGAACGAACCGGCCTGTCCGAACAGGTTGGCCTTGGGCTGCTCCTCGGTGCCCTGCCACTCGGGGTTGATCGTCCAGCCGAACGCCGGTACGCCCGAGGT
>CAIQNH010000242.1 GCA_903873135.1 uncultured Actinomycetes bacterium | reverse complement strand
CTCATGGACCTGTCGATCTCGAAGAACCTGATCGACAAGGACGAGTACCCGCAGTCGGCCGAGCTGGAGCGCCGCTGCGTGGCGATGCTCGCCGACCTGTGGCACGCCCCCGACGCCCACGACCCGGTGGGGACGTCCGCCATCGGTTCGTCCGAGGCCGCGATGCTCGCCGGGATGGCCATGCTGCGTCGCTGGAAGGCCAAGCGGCGGGCCGAGGGGAAGTCGACCGACACACCGAATCTGGTCTGCGGTCCGGTGCAGGTGGTCTGGGACAAGTTCTGCCGCTACTGGGACGTGGAACAGCGCGAGGTCGGCATGACGACCGGCCGCTACTGCATGGACGCCGAGTCGATGCTCGCCCAGGTCGACGAGCACACCATCGGCGTGGTGCCGACGCTGGGTGTCACCTACACCGGGGAGTACGAGCCCGTCGCCGACCTGTCGGCAGCGCTCGACGACCTGCAGTCCCGTACCGGGCTGGACGTCGACATCCACGTGGACGCCGCCAGCGGTGGGTTCACCGCACCGTTCTGTGCGCCGGAGCTGCCGTGGGACTTCCGGGTGCCCCGCGTGAAGTCGATCAACGCGTCGGGCCACAAGTTCGGACTCGCCCCACTCGGCACCGGCTGGGTGCTGTGGCGTGACGCCGCCGAGCTGCCCGAGGAGTTGATCTTCCACGTCACCTACCTGGGTGGCGACATGCCCACCTTCCAGCTGAACTTCTCACGCCCCGCCGGCCAGATCGCCGCGCAGTACTACCTGTTCGTCCGACTCGGCCGGGCGGGCTACGAGGGCATCCACGGCGCCGCGTACGCCAACGGCCGCCACCTGGCCGACGCACTGGTGCAGACGGGCCGGTTCGAGATCGTCCACGACGCCCGCCCCGAGACCGGGATCCCGGCGGTCACCTGGAAGCTGCCCGACGACGACACGACGACCCGGTGGTCGCTGCTGGAGCTGGCCGACCGCCTGCGAACCCGCGGCTGGCAGGTGCCCGCCTACCCCCTCACCGGCGACCTGTCCCACCAGCTGGTGCAGCGGGCCCTGATCCGACAGGAGATCGACCGGGAGCGCATCGACGTGCTGATCCAGGACCTGCACGACGCCATCGCGTTCCTGGACGCCCACCCGCCGAGCTCGGTGCAGACCCAGGAGGAGTCCGGGTCGTTCCACCACTGAGTTGGGCGACACCGGACCCGGGCGACGGGTCGCCCGGGTCCCGCTCCGAGTCTCAGGGGGTGATCAACCCCACCAAGCTGGGGTTCGACTGGTTGAGGAGCGGACCGCCGAGCACACCGGAGAGAGCGGAGCCCCAGCAGAACACTCGGCCGTCGGCGCGCAGGCCGCAGGTGTGGAATTGCCCTGCGCTCACCTGTGCAACCGAGTCGAACCCGGTGGTGGCCGAAACGGCGACCGGTCGCACCTGGTCGGCGGTCGAGCCGTTGCCGAGTCGACCGTCGTCGCCGAGCCCCCAGCACCGGGAGGTGGAGTCGGCCAGCACCGCACACGTGTGGACGGACCCAGCTGTGACCTGGCCCACCCCGGCCAGCGGCGTGGTGCCGGCACTCGTGACCACCATCGGTCGGCCG
>CAIQNH010000241.1 GCA_903873135.1 uncultured Actinomycetes bacterium | reverse complement strand
CTGGTGACGCTCCGTCACGTCGTCGCCGACACCGGCTGGACCGACCAGCTGCCGCTCCCCACCTCGGGCATGCTCAGCGCGGTCCTGGGTCACACGCAGGCCGAGGAGTTCATCCACGTGCTGTGCGCGCTGCTGCAGCGTCCCGGCTGGGAGGCGCACGCCTCGGACCTCCTGGCCAGGATGGCGCGTGAGGTCGAGCTGTCGCCGGCGGCCCGGGTCGAGCTGCTCGAGCTGGTGGAACCGGTCCTGCTCGCCGGGATCGGCGCCTGCGACGAGGCGTTCGGTTGCCGGAACGGCGGCGAGGCCAGTCCGTGGGTGTGGCGGTCCCGACACCGGGTCCGGGAGGTGCTCGACGTCCTCGAGTCGATCGACGACGACCGTGCGGTCGAGCTCCTGCTCCGCACGCTGGGCTCAGCCGACCCGGTCGTCGGGGCGTGGGGTGTGGCTGCGCTCGCCGTCCGGGGCGTCGACGTGCCGTGGGACCGGGTGTGGATGACCTCGCACGAGCCGGTGCCCCGTTCGGTGCTCATGGAACGCCTCGACCGGGTCGGTCTGCTCGGACCGGTGTTCGACCGGTCGGGTCGTCGTCGGGACGGCGTGCTGCGGGCCGAGGCCGACCTGGTGGCCTGGTTGGCCCGCCCCGGCGAGCTCGGCTGCGTGCCCGACGAGGTGGAGCACGTCGCCACCCGGGTCGCGAACGTCGCCGCCGAGGGCACCGGGTTCCACCTGTTCCGGTTCCGGACCCGATCGCCCCACTGGGCGTCGGCCCGGGGTTGGATGGTCGGAGCCGCAGGGCTCTACCGCGAGGACGGCACGGTGCCCGACGGGGTCGTACGGGTGGCCGTCTCGCAGTACGACTGCGAGGACGCGGCCAGCCTCGAGGAGCACTTCGACGCCATGGCATCGGCCATCGACGAGCCCTGATCAGCGCAGGGTGACGAGCGGGAGGTCGTGGACCGACAGCAGTCCCGGTGCCGCCTCGCACACCGCCGGGATGGCGTTCACGATCCGTCCGGCGGTACCCACGAGCCCGGCGGTGTTGTGGTCGCCGTCGTCGCCCATCATCTGCAGGTCGAGCGTGTAGTTCGGGTTGCCGCTGACGATCACCCGGTAGCCGGAGTGACCGACCGGCTGGGGCCAGTCGGGGGCGAGCGCGTCGTCGAGCCTGGTCACGTGCTCGAGGACCACCACGGGACGGCCGTCCACCAGCCCCTCGACCTCGAAGCGCAACGCTGCGGTCGTGCCCTCCTCGACCACGCCGAAGCCCAGGTCGATGTCCTCGGGGGCGGGGAGTCGTTCGTGGGACTCCCGCAGCTCCTCGACCTCCACGCCGAGTCCGGCGGCGATGCTGCGGACCACGCCACCCCAGGCGAAGCCGAGCACCCCGGGGACCAGCAGCAGCGGGGTGGCGTCGAGCGGCTGGCCGAACCCCATGGTGTCGAACAGCACCTGCGGCTGGGCGTAGGTGTTGTAGTTGACGATCTCCATGACCCGGACCGAGTCGACGTACTCGCACGTGCCGACCAGCGCGAGCGGCAGCAGGTCGTTGGCGAACCCCGGGTCGATCCCGGAGGTGAAGCACGAGGTGCCACCGGTGCGGCAGGCGTCCTCCAGCGGCCGACGCATCTCGGGAGCCACGTGCGGGGGGTAGACGAGCGGCACCACCGACGACGACACCACGTTCACGCCGGCGGCCAGCAACCGCGCCATGTCCTCGATGGCCTCGCCCGGACGCAGGTCGGCGGTCGCCGTGTACGACACGCAGTCGGGCCGCAGGGCCAGGACGGCCTCGACGTCGTCGGTGGCCGCCACGCCGAGCGGCTCGATGCCCACGAGCTCGCCGGCGTCCCGACCGACCTTGTCGGGGCTGTGGACCCAGAGTCCGACCAGCTCCAGGTCCGGGTGGCGGGCGATCAGGCGGACGGCGTGGTGGCCCACGTTCCCGGTGCTCCACTGGACGACTCGGTAGGTCACGACTGCCCCCTCTGGACTGCTGGACACCACCGTTCGGGGTGCCCAGCGGAGGCTAACCCGCGTGCTCCGGGGGCCGTCGGCCCGGGCCCCGGGTGCCCTCGGCTGGCAGGATGTCCGTCGTGACACGACGACCGTTGACCGTCATGGGGATGGGCGAGGGCTACCGGGACGGCGTGCTGCCGGACGGACGACTCGACCGGCTGCGTGAGGTGGCCGACCTGATCGACGACGAGCCGTTGTCGTCGTTCGACGACGACCGGGCCCGGGAGCTGCTCGCCCGGGCCGAGGTGCTCGTCGGGCACTGGGGCTGTCCGACGCTGACCGCCCGGGCGTTGGAGCTGGCCCCGGACCTCCGGGCGTTCGTCTACGCCGGGGGCACCGTCAAGTGGCAGGTGACCGACGCCGTGTGGGAGCGCGACCTCCTGGTCACCTCCGCGGCGGCCGCCAACGCCGTGCCGGTGGCCGAGTTCACCCTGGCGTCGATCCTCTTCGCCGTGAAGGCGGCCTTCTCCTTCGCCGCCCTCGAGCGGGACCGCTCCGTGGCCGTGCCGCTGCCGTTGGACCGCATGGGTCTGGTCGGGCGGCGGATCGGACTGGTGGGCGCGTCGCACGTGGGCCGCCTGGTGATCGACCTGCTGTCCCACCACGACGTGGTGGTCGGGGTGGCCGACCCCTACCTCTCCGAGCAGGAGGCGGCCCGACTCGGCGTCGAGCACATGGGGCTCGACGAGCTGTGCGAGTGGTGCGACGTGCTCAGCCTCCACGCACCCGACGTCGAGTCCACCAAGGGCATGATCGGTGCGGCGCAGCTGGCGCTCCTGGGGGACGGCGTCACGCTCGTCAACACCGCCCGGGGCGCGCTGGTCGACACCGCCGCGCTGACCGAGGAGCTGCGCAGCGGGCGACTCTCGGCGGTGCTCGACGTCACCGAGCCCGAGCCGCTGCCCGTGGACTCCGAGCTGCGGCAGCTCCCGAACGTGTTCCTCACGCCGCACATCGCCGGTGCGGTGGGCAGCGAGCTGGTCCGTCTGGCGGACCTGGCCGTGGAGGAGGTGGCCCGGTACGCGGCGGGCGAACCCCCGCTGCACCCGGTCCGGCGCGAGGACCTGGACCGCATCGCGTGAGCGTGAGCGTGGCCAGCGGGCCGTTCGCCGTCGGACTCTGCTCGGTGACGTTCCGGTCGCTGGCGCCGTCGGAGGTCGTCGAGCTGGCCGCAGCGGTGGGGGTCGAGGTGCTCGAGTGGGGTGGTGACGTGCACGTGCCCGAGGGGGACGTGGCTGCGGCCCACGCCGCAGCTGCGATGAGCGCGGACGCCGGCCTGGGCGTCGCCGCCTACGGCTCGTACCTGTTCCTCGACGAGCACCTGGACCGGCGACTCGGTCCGGTGCTCGAGACCGCCACGGCGCTCGGCGCTCCGGCCACGCGGGTGTGGTGTCCGCACCGACCCGAGGACGGTGACGGCTGGTCGGCGCTGGTCGACGCCGCCGGTCGGGCCGTCGCTGCGGCCGACACGGCCGGGGTGAGCGTCTACCTGGAGTTCCACGGGGGCACGGCCACGGACGAGGTCGACGGGGTGCGGCGACTGCTCGACGAGGTGCCCGGCCTCTACGCCGGTTGGCAACCTCCGTACTGGGCGCCCCGGTCGACCGACGACGAGGTCGCCGATCTCGCCCGCCTCGGGGACCGCCTGCTCCACGTCGACGTCTACGCGTGGACTCCCGAGCACGAACGCCTGCCCCTGGAGGCCGAGGGCGACGCCTGGTCGGCCCGACTCGCTGCGGCTGGACCGTGCACCGCCGCGGCCCGGGCCGCCGGCCTGGCGCCCGCGGCGCTCGTGGAGTTCGTCCCGGACGACGATCCGGCCGTGCTGGCCCGGGAGGTCGGGACGCTCCGCCGGTGGCTCAGTCGCTGATCCGGCCGACCCGCCAGTGGTCCTCGAGGACCTGCTCGTAGAGGGTGAGCGTGCGGGCGGCGACGTCGGACCAGCGGGTGTGGTCCCGTCGGGCGACCGCAGCGACCCGGGCGGCCTCGAGACTGTCGTCGTCGAGCGCGTCGAGCGCGACGGCCACGTCGTCGGCCCGGTGACCGACGACGATGCCGGCTGCGCCGAGCGACTCCCGGAGGTACCACCACTCCGAGCAGAGACCCGGGAGCCCGGCGGCGAGGGCGTCGGCGACCGTCCCCGTGGCCTGCATCTCGCCGTCCGGGTCGAACGGGAACGCGAGTGCGTCGCAGGCGGACAGCCGCAGCGCGTAGGTGTGCTCGTCGACCATCCGGTACGGATCGGTGGCCACGACCCGGCGGTCGTCCGGGACGGTCTCGTCCCCGCGCTGTGACCAGCTCACGACCTGCACGTCGTCCCGGCCGCAGCGGTGGACACCCTCGAGGAACTCCTCGACGAGCTTCTCGGTGCGGGGCGCACCGACGATCCCGATCCGGATCCGGGCCGGGGGCAGACCGAGTGCGACCTCGGCCGCGCTGCGGTCGACGAGTCGGCCGCTCCACAGCGACGAGAAGTCGCCGTGCGGCAGCACGACGTGACGGGCGCGGCCCCGGCCGTACCGGGCGACGAAGCGTTCGAGTCCACCGTGGGTGTGGTGGACGATGGCGTCGGCGTGGTCCGCCCAGAGTCGGTACACCGGGTCGTAGTCGGTCTGCGGGGCGCCGGTCGGCGTGGGCTCGTGGGGGGTGAGGTTGTGGGCTGTCCAGACCACCGGCACCCCCCGTGCGGACAGGTCGTCGAGCACGGCCCGGTGGGCGTCGAGGTCGTCGAAGGCGAGCCACTCGGGCCAGTGCAGGTGGAACAGGTCCACGCTGGTCGGGTCGACCGCAGGGTCCCGCAGCGGTCCCCAGGCTGCGGGCAGCTCGACGACCCGTCCGAGGAGCGGGCCGGTGAGCGACCGGTGGTAGTGGTGGCCGAACGCGCTGGAGGAGACCCGCAGTGCCGGAGTCACCCGGACCCCGACCCGGCTCCGGGCAGCGGGCTCGACGTCGAACTGGTGGACCCGGTCGGCGGCGGACCAGAACGAGCGCCACTCCGCGATCCCGTCGACCTCCACGGCGTCGGCACGACCGCTCGTGCCGCCGGCGGGCGCCCAGTGGACCTCGAGGGGCCGGTCGGCCCGTTCCGGGATGCTCCACCACAACGCCCGGGGCGCTGACTCCAGCTCCAACTCCCAGTCCACGCTGACGGTCCGTCCCTCGACACGCCAGGTGCCGACCACCCGGCCGGGCAGGTCCGGTGGACCGTGGGAGCCGTCGAGGTCGGCGCCGGCCCGCAGACCGTCCCACTCGGCGGTGACGCCCGTGGCGGTACGTTCGACGCGCACCGGCCGGCCGGAGGTGGTGAGTCGTCGGTCGCCGACGACGGCCACCGGGGTCCAGCACGCGAGCTCGGAGTCGACCGGCACCTCGAGGGTGCCCGGCGAGCGTGGCGCCGGCAGGTAGTCGCTCCGGGTGGCGCCCACGAACGGGACGACCGTGGACGTGCCCGACCCCCGGACGCACCAGACCGCAGCCCCGTCGTCGTCGAGTCGGACCAGTTCGTCGAGCGGCCGGTCGAGCACGGCGGCGGGTGCGGCGACCACGTCACCGGCGACCGGGGCACACCGGTCGAGCACGACCGCAGCCCAGGCGAGCTTCCCGTACAGGTCGAGGGTCAGCTGGAGTCGGCGGAACGGACCCCGGTAGCCGTAGGGAGCGCGGTGGCGGTGGGCGTCGACGACGCCGTGGGTGAACCATCCGGGCAGACGGTCGGCCGCTCGTCGCCCGCGTGCCAGCCACCGGGTCCGGTCGTCGCCGAGGTCGTGCTCGAGGGCGGCGGCAGCCAGCTCGACGCTCAGCACCCCGCCCAGCGATCCGGTCGATCGCCCCCAGGACACGGCGGTCCCGTCCCGGCCGACGGTCCGCTCCACCAGCTCGAGCGCCGAGCGCAGCCCGTCGGTCCACAGCTCGCCGAGACGGTCGGCGAGCGGCTCGGTGAAGAGCCAGACGTCGGCGGTGTAGATGTCGTAGCGGCCGACGCCGTGGACGGAGTCGTCGAGGTACCGCCGCGGGTTGGTCGACAGCAGCGCCTCGACCCGGGCGGCGAGGTCGTCCACCACGGCGTCGTCGTCGAGCAGGCCGAGGCGCAGGCGGGCGAGTTCGCAGCGGGCCAGGACCGCTGCGTAGTTGCGGGGCAGGATCGCTTCGTCGAGCAGGGGGATCCACTCGGTGGAGTCGCACGCACGCACCACCTGGTCACGCTGGCGGTCGTCGAGGTCGTCGACCAGTGGGTTGTCGTCCCAGGTGCCCCAGCGCCGCAGCGTCTCGGCGACCCGGTACGAGAAGAAGGTGTGGGTGCGGTCGCCGTCGATCGATCCGAGCAGACGCTGGACCGCCTCCTCGACGGGGACGCCGCCGACCTCAGCGACGCCGCCGTCGTGGAGGTGTCCCAGGGTGAACAGCAGGTCGGCGGTGACGTCGGGCTCGACGGCGTGGCCGGCGAACACGCGGGGGAGGACGAACCCGGGAGCGTGACGCCCGACCAGCTCGTCGACCCCGTCGCACACGAACCGTCGGAGCCACCCGGCCAGCCCGACCGTGGTGCCGGGTGGTGCGGGGTGATCGGCGGGGTCGTCCACGTTGGCTCCAGGTGGCGTGCCCCGTCGGTGGGCGCGTCCGGTTCGACGCCGGCCACGGTAGTGGGGACCCGCCGCACCCACCTCGGCCGGTCGTCTCGGCTGCGTCTGGGGTAGAACAACGGGGTCCAGTCGAGCCGTCAGGAGGCACGGGATGCCCGAGCTGCAGCGTCCGGAGTTCGTCAACCGAGCGGCCGGTGAGGTCGACCGGCTCCGTCAGGAGATCCGTCAGGGGGTCCGCGGCACCGAGGAGGTCCTGAGCGAGTACTGGGACAACCTGCAGCAGCTCCTCGACGAGCTGCTCGGCTGGGTCTCGGGCGAGGTGGAGCGGATCGGGACCCAGGGGGAGGAGCAGCGGCGCCTGCTCGAGGCCCGGGTGCGTGAGCTCGCGGGTTCGGCGGGCGGGGTCGTCCAGCGCGCCGGCGACGCCATCGGACTCGGACCGAAGGTCGATCCGTCGGTGCAGCTCCCCGCTGCGGGGGTTCCGGACGCAGCGACGACCGCAGGGCAGGCCGCCGCGAGGAAGGCCGCGCCGAAGAAGTCCGCTGCGAAGAAGCCTGCGCCGAAGAAGTCTGCGGCGAAGAAGTCTGCGGCGAAGAAGTCTGCGGCGAAGAAGTCCGCGCCGAAGAAGTCTGCGGCGAAGAAGTCTGCGGCGAAGAAGTCCGCGGCGAAGAAGTCCGCGCCGAAGAAGTCTGCTGCGAAGAAGTCTGCCGCCGAGCAGCAGTCTGCGAAGAAGCAGTCCGCCGAGCAGCAGTAGTCCACGCTCCGGCAGCGCGTCGCGGAGGAGCGGGACGGCGGCCGACCGGGTGCGCCGCCGAGCCCCGGGTACTCAGTCCGGGACCCGACGGAGTCGACCGTCCACCATCGACAGCACCACGTCCACGTCGACGAGCTGGTCGCGGTGGTGGGTGATCATCAGCGTCGTCCGCCCGCGACGGACGCCGAGCACGGCGGAGAGCAGCGCCCGCTCGGCCGGCGGATCCAGGTGGGCGGTCGCCTCGTCCAGCACGAGCACGTCGGCGTCACGGAGCAGCGCCCGGGCCACGAGCAGCCGCTGGCGTTCGCCCCCGCTGAACCGCCCGCCGTCCTCGCCGACCCGCTCGTCGAGTCCGCCGGGCAGGGACCTGACCAGCTCGCCGGCCCCGACCACGTCGAGCGCCTCCAGCAGCCGCTCGTCGTCGGCGTCCGGGTCGGCGAGCAGCAGGTTGTCCCGCACCGTGGTGTCGAACAGGTGGTCGTGCTGGGCCACCAGCGCCACCCGGTCCCTGGTGGTGTCGACCGCCACGTCGTGGAGTTCCACGTCACCGAGACGGATCTCCCCGTGGGTGTGGTCGCGGAACCGCAGGAGGAGGTCGGCCAGCGTCGACTTGCCCGAGCCGCTCGGGCCCGTGAGCACCGCGACGGACCCGGCGGGCAGGTCGAGGTCCACCCCGTCGAGCACGTCCGGGCCCTCCTGTGCGTAGCGGAACCGCAGGTCGCGCACGGCCAGCGCTGCGCCGTCGGGCTGCTCCGGGTCCGTCGGGTCGGTCACGAACGGGGGCTGGTCCACGAGCTCGAAGACCCGGCCTGCGGCCACCCGCGTGCGGGCGGCGTGCTCGGCAGCGACGGTGATCGGCGCCACCGCCTCCACCGCCGCCAGTGCCACGAGCGGGAGGACGGCCAGCAGCACGCCGTCGAGCTGGCCGCGTGCCACCAACGACACCCCGAGTGCGAGGGCGGCCGTGGCCGCGAGCAGCCCCAGCAGGCCGAGCGCAGCGTTCACCAGGCCCTGGGATGCGGCCAGACGGCGCTCCGAGCGCCCCAGGTCGGCGTCGAGGGTCGCCACCCGATCGACGAAGGCCTCGGCGCCGCCGGCGACGCACAGCTCGTCGAGCCCGGCGAGCTGTTCGACCAGCTCCGCCCGCACCGCCGCACGTCGTTCGACGACCTCGGTCGCCGGGGCCCGACCGAGACGTCGCGCCGTCAGGGGGACCACCGCTCCGGCGACGAGGAGGGCCACGGCCAGCACCGCACCGGCCGACCAGTGGAGCCACCCGAGGATCCCGACGGCCAGCGCCGCCGTGACACCGGCGGCGAGCGGGGGCACGGCGACACGGAGGTAGAAGTCCTGCAGCTCGTCGACGTCGTCGGCCAGTCGGGCCAGCACGTCCCCCCGCCGCCGGTGCTCGAGTGCTGCCGGCCCCAGCGGAGCGATCGACCTGAAGCACCACGTCCGGATGCGCGTGGTGATCCGGAACGTGCCGAGGTGTCCGACGTAGCGCTCCCCGTACCGGGCGGTGGCCCGCAGCGCGGCGAACAGCCGGACGGCGGTGATGGCCACGCCCAGCGTGGTCGCCGCAGTCGCCAGCTCGGAGCGTGAGATCAGGTAGGCGGCCGAGGCCACGAGGGCCACGCCGGAGGTGGTCGTGACGACGGCGAGGGTCGCCGCGGCCACGATCCAGCCCCGTTCGGGCCCCACCAGGCCGAGCAACCGGCGCAGGACACGAGCGTCCCCCGCTGCGTCGGCGGGCACCGTCCGGCTCACGGCTCCACCGCCGTGGCTCCGTCGGCGTGCGACGGCGTCCGGGCGGCGAGCGCTCCCAGTCGGCCGTCGCGGTGCTCCTCGACGAGCGTGCGGTAGGTGCTGCAGGTCCCGAGCAGTTCCTCGTGGGACCCCGACCCCACCACCCGGCCGGCGTCGAGCACGACGATCCGGTCGGCGAGCCGTGCGGTGCGCAGACGGTGGGCGACCACGATCGCCGTGCGCCCGGCGAGGAGGTCCGCAGCTGCGTCGAGCACCTCGGACTCGGTGTCGGTGTCCAGGTGGGCGGTGAACTCGTCGAGGACGACGAGCGGGGCGTCGCGCAGCCAGGCCCGTGCCACGGCGATCCGCTGGCGCTGTCCGCCGCTCAGGTCGGAGCCTCCCTCGCCCAGCGGCGTCTGCAGGCCCTCCGGGAGGGCCTCCACGAACGACTCGGCACCGGCCGCCCGCAGGGCTGCTCGGACGGACTCGTCGCTGCGGTCCGGCAGGCCGAGTCGCACGTTGTCCGCCACCGTCCCCGAGAAGATCGTGGGGGACTGGGGCACCCAGGCCAGTCGGGTCCGCCACGCGGCCACGTCGACGTTGGCCAGGTCGACGCCGGCCGCCGTCACGGTGCCTCCGTCGGGTGCGAGGAATCCGAGCACCAGGTCGAGGACCGTCGACTTGCCGGCGCCGCTCGGCCCGACCAGCGCCACGGTCTCGCCGGGAGCGACCGAGATCGACACCCGGTCGAGGGCCGGCCGGGGGAGGCCCGGTCGTCGGACCGTGACCCCGTCGAGGACGAGCGGTGCCACACGGTCGGGGGCGGCGGTCTCGGCCGGGGCGTCCACCGGTTGCAGCCACGGTGCCAGCCGCTCCCAGGCGGCCTGGCCCGACTGGCCGGCGTGGTACTCGAGCGCCAGTCGGCGCAGCGGGACGAAGAACTCGGGCACGACGACCAGCACCGCCAGTCCGACCCCGAAGGTCAGACCACCGCCGATCATCCGGAAGCTGATCGTCACCGCCACCAGCGCCGTGGCGGCCGTCGCCGCCCACTCGAGGACCAGCGAGGTCTGGAACGCCGTGCGGAGGACCTCCATGGTCGTCGCGCCGTGCCGCCGGCTCACCTCCTGGATGCGGTCGCCGGCGTCGCCGGCCCGGTTGCACGCGCTCAGGGCCCCCAGTCCCCGCAGCAGGTCCACGAAGAACCCCTGGAGCCACGAGAGCTCCAGCAGCCGGACCGCGGTCAGCTCCCGGGTGCGCTGGCCGATCACCGCCAGCAGGAACACCAGCATCGGTCCGGCGAACAGCAGGACCAGTGAGCTCCACGGATCGAGCAGGAACACGGTGGCGAACACGATCGCCGGTCCGAGTGCGGCGACGGTGACCGCGGGGACGAATCGGGTCACGTAGTCGTCGACGGCGTCGACGGCGTCGCCTGCGTCGCCGAGCACCTCGGTCGAGGTCGGTCGAGCGTCGGTGCCCGCCCGCCGGACCGGCCGCACCGCGGCGCTGAGCACCGTCCGCCGCAGCGCCCGCCGGATCCGGTCGGCGGCGAGCGCCGAGTCGCGTGCGGCCAGCAGCTGGGCCCCGAACCGGGTGACGGCCAGCAGCCCGACGGCGGCCATCGCCCCGGCCAGGTCGCCGAGGGTGGAGCCGCCCACGAACACGGCGTCGACGGACCGGGCGACGAGCACCAGCGTGGCCAGCAGCGTGACCACCCCGACGACCTCGGCGCTCGCAGCACGGACGAGCGGACCGCGGGCCGAGGGTTCGACGGCGGCGACCGCCCGGAGGGTGGCTCGGGGGTCGCTCACGGTCGAGTGCTCAGTAGCTGTCCTCGTCGAGCTGCACCCGACCGCGGAAGAAGTAGTAGACGCCGGCGGTGTAGAGCAGCACGAACGGCATGCCGAGCACCGCCACCACGAGCATGACCGTGAGCGTCTCCTGCGTGGACGCCGCGTTGTAGATGGTCAGACTGTTCGCCGGGTCGTTGGATGCCGGCAGCATGACCGGGTAGAGCGCCGCAGCGACGCTCGCCATGAGCAGGGCGATCATGGTGGCCGAGGCGACGAAGGCCCGGCCGTGGGCACGGGCCCGGATGGAGCGCCAGGCCACGACCACGGCGACGAACGCGGCCGCCGGGAAGATCGCCGTCCACGGACGGTCCCGGAAGTTCTGCGCGAAGTCCTCGGGCAGGAACAGCGTCCAGACGATCACCACGGTCATCACCACGAAGAACGCCACCACGAGCCGGGGGACGAGCCGCTCCACCCGTTCGAGCAGCTCGTCGGACAGCTTCATGGTCAGGTAGATCCCGCCGTGGAGGGCGAGCATGAGCACCCCCGCCACTCCGAGCAGCAGGGCGTACGGGTGCAGGAGACCGACGAAGTCGACGGTCAGGTTCCCCTGGTCGTCGATCGGGACGCCGCGCAGCACGTTGCCGAGCGCCACGCCCAGCAGGAAGGCGATCCCCGTCGAGGAGATGGTGAAGAACCAGTCCCAGGTCGTCCGCCAGCGGGCGCTCTCGCGCTTGGACCGGAACTCGATCGCCACCGCCCGCATGATCAGCACCAGCAGCACGGCCATCAGCGCCAGGTAGAACCCGGAGAACAGCGACGCGTACACGAACGGGAAGGCGGCGAACAGGGCGCCGCCACCCAGGACGAGCCAGACCTCGTTGCCGTCCCAGACCGGACCGATGCTGTTCAACAGGACCCGCTTGTCGTGGTCGCTGCGGGCGAGGAACGGCGAGAGCATCCCGACGCCCAGATCGAAGCCGTCGAGGATCACGTACCCGCCGATGATCACCACGTACAGGACGAACCAGAGCTGGTTGAGCCACATCGGTCAGCCCACCCTGCTCGAGGCGCGGGGCCGGCGGGCGAAGATCTCGCCGAAGGAGTCGGGGAGCGACTCGATCTCGGTGGCCTCCGGCGGGTCGGGTGGTCCGGCCTGGATCTTCTGGTTGAGGAGCCAGAGGAACACCACCAGCAGGACGGCGTAGACGAGCACGAACCCGATCAGCGAGATGGCGACCGTGGTGGTCGACAGGTTGGGGGAGGCCGCGTCGACGGTGCGGAGTTGCTCCCACACGATCCACGGCTGCCGTCCGAACTCGGCGGTCCACCAGCCGGCCATGATCGCGGCGAGGACGAGCACGACGTTGACCACCAGCAGCCGCAGCACGAACCTGGACGTGTAGAGCCTCCGTCGCCACGCCACGAACGCCACCAGCGCGCTCACGCCGACGAACAGCATCCCCAGGTCGATCATGGCGTGGTACACCTGGAACACCAGGTTGACGTTCGGCCGGTCGTCGACGGGGAACTCGTCGAGGCCCTCGACCTGGGTGTCGGGGCTGAACCCGACCAGCAGGCTGAGCATGCACGGGATCGACACGCCCGAGGTGGTCTCGCTGTTGGTGTCCACCCACCCGAACAGGTACAGCGGCGCGCAGTCCCGGGTCTCCCAGAGCCCCTCCATGGAGGCGAGCTTCACCGGCTGCTGCTCGGCGACCACGGTCGCCTGCTGGGCGCCGAACACCCCGGCCTGCAGCACCGAGAGCACGCAGAAGACGGGCAGCGCCACCCTGAGCATGGTCTTCGCCACGTCCACGTGGCGCTGCTTCAGCAGGTACCAGGCCGACACGCTCGCGACCATGGCGGCACCGAGCATCCAGCTGGCCACGATCACGTGGAGGAGCCGGGGGATGAACGACGGGGTGAACACCACCTCCCAGAAGTTCGTCATGACCGCCATGGGGCCGTTGGGACCCTGGGCGATCTCGAACCCCTGCGGCGTCTGCATCCAGGAGTTCGCCATGATGATCCAGGTGGCGCTGAAGTGCGCTCCGATCACCACCATCGAGGTGGCGAAGAGCCACATGCGGTTGCCGAGCCGGGTGCCACCGAAGAGCATGAGCCCGAGGAACCCGCCCTCGAGCATGAAGGCGAAGATCCCCTCGGCGGCCAGCAGACTGCCGAAGACGTTGCCGACGTAGCGGGAGTAGACGGACCAGTTGGTCCCGAACTCGAACTCCATGACGATGCCGGTGGCCACGCCCATGGCGAAGATCAGCCCGTAGATCCGGACCCAGAACAGCGACAGCTGGCGCCACTTCGGGTCCTTGGTCCGGACCGACTGGATGCCGAAGACCATCAGCATCAGTCCGACGCCCAGCGACAGTGGCGGGAAGATGAAGTGGAAGCTCGCCGTCAGCCCGAACTGGATCCGGTCCAGCAGTACGTCTCGCATGCTCCGGCGCTCCTCGACTCCTCCCCACGTGCCGTTCGGGAGCGTCGGCTGGGGACGCTCCGGGCCACCGGTGACGGCACGCGGTGCTCCCCCGTGAACCTACTGTCTCGGGTGACGGCGGTCGGCCACCGGGTGGGGTCGGTCCGTCGGGCACGGGGAGGTGCACAGTGATCCAGGTGAACGACGCCGGTGAGGGGCTGGGGCCGGTGGCCGTGGTCGACAGCGGCTGGATGCGGGTCGAGCTCCTGGCGCTCGGCGCTGCCATCCGGACGGTCGAGGTTCCCGACGCCAGTGGTGGGCACGGCCACGTCCACCTCCACCTGCCGTCGGTGGCGGACCACGCCGACCGGGCGCTCAACCCGCACCTGGGAGCGTCGGTCGGCCGGTACGCCAACCGCATCGCCGGCGCTGCGTTCCCGCTGGACGGGCGGGCCGTGGAGCTGGTGGCCAACAGCGGCCCGAACCAGCTGCACGGCGGACCCGACGGGTTCGACCGACGGGTCTGGGACCTGCTCGACACCGACGGTGCCGACAGCGGCGGGGCGGTGCTGTTCCGTCTGGTCAGTCCCGACGGCGACCAGGGGTTCCCCGGTGCCCTCACCGCCCAGGCGCTCTACGAGCTCTCGGGCGACGAGCTCACGATCACCTACACCGCGACCTGCGACGCACCGACGGTGGTCAACCTCACGAACCACGGCTACTGGAACCTCGACGGTGCGGCGGTCGCCGACGGGGCGTCGTCGAGCATCGCGGACCACTCGATCGTGCTGGCCGCGGATCGCTACCTGCCGGTCGACGACGCCGGGATCCCCACCGGAGGTCTCGAGGCCGTCGACGGGACGCCGTTCGACCTGCGGCGACCCTCGGGACTGGGTGCGGCCGTCGCAGCTGTGGGCGGCGGGATCGACCACTGCTTCGAGGTGCGGGGCGAGGCGGGCACCGTGCGCCACGCCGCGACCCTCGTGGCCCCGGGATCGGGTCGGTGGATGTCGGTCAGCACCGACCAGGTGGGCCTGCAGGTCTACACGGGCAACGGGCTGCGTTCGCCGTTCGACGTGCACGGGTCGGTGTCGCTCGAGACCCAGTCGTTCCCCGACACCCCGAACCGCCCGGAGCTCGGGTCG
Source organism: uncultured Actinomycetes bacterium (assembly GCA_903873135.1). Classification (GTDB taxonomy): domain Bacteria; phylum Actinomycetota; class Acidimicrobiia; order Acidimicrobiales; family Microtrichaceae; genus SXMI01. Next base: position 13,094 of record CAIQNH010000241.1, on the reverse strand, counting down.
GTCCGTCTGGACCCCGGTCACGAGTACGTCTCGGTGACGGTGCTGCGCTTCGGGGTCGGCCTGCCCGAGGTCTGAGCCGGCGGTTCAGTCGCTGCCGGCTCGTTGCCGGCGGTTCAGTCGCTGCCGGCTCGTTGCCGGCAGGGCGCCCGCTCGGCCAGGGAGAGGTTGGCGGCGGTGGTGACGATGCCGACGTGCGAGAACGCCTGCGGGAAGTTCCCGAGCAGCCGGCCCGCCTCCGGGTCGTACTCCTCGGACAGCAGGCCCACGTCGTTGCACAGGCCGAGCAGGCGCTCGAACACCTCGCGGGCCTCGTCGGTCCGTCCGGCGAGCGCGAGTGCGTCCGCCAACCAGAACGTGGTCACCAGGAACGCACCCTCGGAGCCCGGCAGGCCGTCCACGTCGTCGCCGTCGGAGGACGCCTCGGTCTCGTAACGGCGGACGAAGCCCTGGTCGAGCAGCGTCCGTCGGACCGCCTCGACGGTGCCGAGCACCCGGGGGTCGTCGGGGGGCAGGAACCCGACGAGCGGGATCATGAGCAGCGACGCATCCAGGTTGGACGACCCGTAGTACTGGGTGAACGACCCGAGCTCGGCGGAGAACCCCTGCTCGCAGACCTGGTCGTGCACCCGCTGGCGCAGCTCACGCCACCGCTCGACGCGCTCGCCGTGCGCGCTGGAGCGATCGGCCAACTGGACGGCCCGGTCGAACGCCACCCACGCCATCACCTTGGAGTGCGTGAAGTGCCGGCGGGGACCGCGCACCTCCCAGATCCCTTCGTCGGGCTGGTCCCAGACCCGTTCGAGCTGGTCCATGAGGGCCACGATGACCTCGCCGTCGTAGCCGACCTGCCCCTCGAGCCCGTTGCTCGCCGCCGTGAGCGCCGCGTCCATCACCTCGCCGAACACGTCGAGCTGGAACTGCGTCGACGCGCCGTTGCCGACCCGCACCGGTGCCGAGTCCTCGTACCCCGGCAGCCAGTCGAGCTCGAACTCGGTCAGCCGACGTTCCCCACCGACCCCGTACATGATCTGGAACTCGCCCGGGTTGCCGGCGACCGCCCGTCGCAGCCACCGGGACCACGCTGCGGCCTCGTCCCGGAAGCCCGACACCAGCAGGGCCTGGAGGGTGAGGGTGGCGTCACGCAGCCACGAGTAGCGGTAGTCCCAGTTGCGCACGCCGCCCACGTCCTCCGGCAGCGAGGTGGTCGCTGCGGCGCAGACGGCACCGGTCGGTCCGTAGGTGAGCGCCTTGAGGGTGATGAGGGAGCGCACCACCTCGTCCCGCCAGTCCCCGTCGTAGGTGCACCCCGCCACCCACCGGTGCCACCAGCGTCGGGTCCGGTTGGCGGCCGCGAGCGAGTCGAGCGGCAGCGGCGCCTCGTGCTCCTGCGATGCGAACCAGGTGAGCGAGAAGGTGAGGCGCTCGCCCTCGGCCACCTCGAAGTTCGCCACGGTCGTGTGGTCCAGGCCCTCGAGTCGTACCGGGCTGTGGAACCGGAGCCCGTCGGGTCCGGCGACCATCACCAGCCCGTCGCCGGTGGCCCGGACCCACGGGGTGATCGACCCGTAGTCGAAGCGCACCACCAGTTCGAGCTCCATCCGGACGCGGCCGCTGCGACCCTCGACGATCCGGTGGATGCTCGGGTTGGCCTGCTCGGGCGGCATGAAGTCGATCACCGCCACGTCACCCTCGGGTGTGTGGAACAGGGTCTCGAGGACGAGCGTGTCGTCCTCGTAGCGTCGGCTGACGGTCGCCTCGCCCGACGGGGCGACGAGCCACCGGCCGTGCTCCGGTGTGCCGAGCAGGGCGGCGAACGCCGCTCCCGAGTCGATCCGAGGGGTGCACCACCAGTCGATCGACCCGCTGCGGTCGACGAGCGCGACCGTGGCCGTGTCCCCGATGACCGCGTAGTCCTCGATCAGTCCCGCCATGGTCGTCCCTCCGTCGGCGGGCCGACCCGTGCCGACCCGCGTGCTCAGTCCTCGTCGTCCGGGTGGATCAGGACCCGCGCCGGCCGGTCGTGCGTGGTGAACGACCAGAACCAGTTCGTCATCGCCGCCATGCGGCTGTCGCCGCCGGTCAGCAGTGCCAGGTGGACCGCACCCCACATGGCCCACGCCGCCCGTCCGGTGAGCGTGAGGTGGTGGGGTGGGATGACGGCCACCGCGGCCTTCCGTCCGATGGTGGCCATGGTGCCCTTGTCCACGTAGTGGAACGGGTGCGGGTCCTTGTGGTTGCGCTCGAGCCGGTCGATCGTCACCCCGACGTGCTCGCCGGCCTGCAGGGCGACCGACCCCAGCTGCGGGAGGACCTCGCCGGATCGGGCGTCGGTCGTGATCGCCATGTCGCCGACGACGAACACCTCGGGGTGGCGCTCCAGGCGGAGGAACTGGTCCACCGGGACCCGACCGTGGACCAGGTCGACGCCCAGCTCGGAGGCGAGCGGCACGGGCTGGAGTCCGGCACCCCAGACGGTCGTGCCGGCGCTGATGCGCTCGCCGCTGCCCAGGTCCACGCCGTCGGCGTCGATCGCGGCGACCAGCTCGCCGAGCCGGACGGTGACGGCTCGCTCGGTCAGCGTCTCGCGCGTGTAGTCGCTGATGCCCTGGTCGAACATCGACAGCAGTCGGTCGCCGTGCTCGACGAGCGTGATGCGGAGCGCCGAGGTGTCGATCGTTGGGTAGTCCTCGGGGAACACGCCGTGGAACAACTCGCTGAGCGCCCCGGCGGTCTCGACGCCGGTCGGGCCACCGCCGACGATCACCACGTCGAGGTACCCCTCCTCGACGAGCGCCGGGTGCTTGGCCGCCTCCTCGAACCGGCGGAGCAGGTGCTGCTTGAGCCGGACCGCCTGCGGGAGTGTGTAGAGGGGGAAGGCGTGCTCGTCGGCACCGGGTGTGCCGAAGAAGTTGGCCCGCGCCCCCAGGCCGACCACCAGGTAGTCGTACCCCTGCGGTTCCCAGTCCTCGAAGGTCACCGTCCGGGCGTCGAGGTCGATGCCGCTGACGGTCGCCTGGGCGAAGTCGAGGTTCTCCTGCTGGTGGACCAGCTCACGGATCGGGTGGCCGACCGTGGCCGGGTCGAGCACGTCGGTGGCCACCTGGTAGAGCAGCGGTTGGAACGTGTGGAAGTCGTGCCGGTCGACCAGCACCACGTCGACGGGGGCCTTGCGCAGCTTGCGGGCGGCGCCGGTGCCGCCGAACCCGGCGCCGAGGACCAGGACCTTCGGTCGGGAGTCGTCGCTCACCCGGGCGACGATACCGCCCCACCCGGCGGACGCTCCCCGCTCCGCCCGGGTGGGTTCCGCTCGACCTCGTCCACCTGCGTGGACCGCAGGGCTCGACGTGCTCGTCGCCGGGGGACCGGTCGGGACGGGCCCGGGGTACGGTGCGGCCGTGGCGTACCGGGTGGTGCAGTGGGCGACGGGCGGGGTCGGCCGGGCGGCGATCGGTGCCGTGGCGGCCCACCCGGAGCTCGAGCTGGTCGGCTGCTGGGTGCACAGCGCCGACAAGGTCGGCCTGGACGCCGGGACGATCGCCGGGCTGGACCCGCTCGGTGTGGTCGCCACCGACGACGTGGACGCCCTCGTGGGCCTGCGACCCGACTGCGTGCTCTACAGCCCGATCTTCGCCGACCCGGCGGTGGTGCGCCGCCTCCTGGCTGCCGGGATCAACGTGGTCACACCGGTCGGCTGGATCAACCCGTCGCCGGCGGAGCGGGCGGAGCTCGACGAGTTGTGCGCCCCGACCGGTGCCACGCTGCACGGCACCGGCATCCACCCCGGCGGGGTCACCGAGTTGCTGCCGCTCGTGCTCTCGTCGCTCTCCGGCTCGGTGACCCACGTGCGCGCCGAGGAGTTCTCCGACATCCGCACCTACGGTGCCCCCGACGTGATCCGGGACTGGATGCTGTTCGGCGCCACACCCGAGGCGGCGCGGGGCAGCGTCATGCTCGGTGCGCTCGGTGCCGGCTTCGGGCAGTCGGTGCGACTGGTGGCGGACGCGCTCGGCGTGCAGCTCGACGACGAGCTGCGGGCCGTCCACGAGCTCGCCGTGGCGACCGCACCGATCGACTCGCCGATCGGGCCGATCGAGCCGGGCCTCGTCGCCGCCCAGCGGTTCACCTGGCAGGGGACCGTCGACGGCGAGCCGGTCGTGACCGCAGCGGTCAACTGGTTCATGGGCGAGGCGCACCTCGACCCGGGGTGGACCTTCGGTCCCGAGGGTGAACGCTTCGAGGTCGAGGTCACCGGCGACCCGGGCGGCTCGGCCACGTTCCACGGGTGGCACCCGCCGAGCATCGCCGAGGGGCTCCGGCGCAACCCGGGGATCGTCGCCACCGCCCAGCACTGCGTGAACTCGGTGCCGGCGGTGTGCGCGGCCGGCCCCGGGGTCCGCACGTACCTGGACCTGCCGATCGTCACCGGTCGCATCGCGCCGCACCTCCGGCGCTGAGGTCGACGGCGCGCCCGGGCGCTGACGTCCGTCCGGACGAGCGGACCGGGTGTCGGGGGACGTAGGTTGCGTTCGACCGAGGAGCAGGGGAGCGGCGTCGTGAGCAGCGTGCTGGACAGCGTGTGGAGCAACTGGACCGAGCGCGACGTCCCCGACCTGACGGGTCGGGTGGCGGTCGTGACCGGTGGCAACGGGGGACTGGGACTGGCGACGGTCGACGCGCTCGCTGCGGCGGGAGCGCACGTCCTCGTCGCCGCCCGCGACCGGCCGAAGTCCGCCGACGCACTGGCGGGTGTGCGGGAGCGTCACCCCGACGCGTCGCTCTGGTACGTGCCGCTCGACCTGGGCGACCTGGACTCGGTGCGTGCGGCCGCGGAGCAGATCCGGAGCAACCACGACCGACTGGACCTGCTCGTCAACAACGCCGGCCTGATGGCCCTGCCCGAGCGCCGGACGGCCGACGGGTTCGAGATGCAGTTCGGGGTCAACCACCTGGGCCACTGGGCGCTCACGGCGCTCCTGATGGAACCGCTGGTCGCCGCGGATGCCGCCCGGGTCGTGACCGTGACGAGCATCGCCCACCACCAGGGCCGGCAGGTCGATCCGGCCGACCCGCACCTCCGGAACGGCTACGCACCGTGGAAGGCCTACGGGCAGTCCAAGCTGGCCAACTTCCACTTCGGGATCGGCCTGCAGCGGCGCTTCGAGGAGGCTGGTGTGCGGGCTGCCAGCCTGATCGCCCACCCCGGACTGTCCAACACCGACCTGCAGCGCCGCACCGTCCGTGAAGGTGGGGGCGGCGCGTCGGCGCCCGTGTGGGAGCGCCTCGCCGCCCGGACGGGCATGTCACCGACGGTGGGAGCCCGTCCGCAGCTGCGGGCCGCGACCGACCCGGGTGCGCACGGCGGGCAGTTCTACGGTCCGCGGTTCGGGTCGTTCGGACCACCGGTCGTGCTGCCGATCCTGCGCCGGTGGGACCTGGACAGTGGGATCCGTGTCCTGTGGGAGGTCTCCGAGCGGGAGACGGGGATCCCGCTCGAGGTCGGTTGAGCCAGGTCCACCGACGACGCCCGCGCCGGGAACGGCTTGCCCGCCCGGTCGGGCAGCGGTAGCGTCATCGTCACGCCGCGGGGTGGAGCAGTTCGGTAGCTCGTCGGGCTCATAACCCGAAGGTCGCAGGTTCAAATCCTGCCCCCGCCACCATCGTCATTGCGCAATCGGCCCCGCTCCGGGGCCGTTTGCCGTTGTGGGGGCGACACTGCGGCGCCTCGCTGCGGGCCGGTTTGTCGCCGGCGGGAGCCTGTGGTCGCGTTCGGGCATGTCGGACAGTGTTCAGGAGCGTCACGACCGGGCCGTGGCTCAGGGCGAGGACTTCTACTTCGACCCTGACAGCGGGCTCCTCGTCATGACCGGCCCGGCGCTCCTCGCGAGGGGGGAGTGCTGCGGCAGTGGTTGTCGCCACTGCCCGTTCCCGCCAGAGATGCACTAGCCGTCAGGCACGACGCATCTCACGCGGGTGGGTGCCGTGCACCGGTCGCAACCACATCGACGGATCGAGGCGATCCCTACGTGCGGAGCAGGTGGGCGCCGTGGCCGAGCCACAGGTGCGGCCCGTCGGATCGTCCCTCGATGAACGCGTTGGTGTCCGGGTCGACGGCGCCGTCGACCCGGTAGTGACCGACGGCCCCGTCGGGCCACAGCCAGACGGGGCCGTCGGATCCGGCGTTGCCGTCCAGTCGCAGCCGGCCGGCGGTCTCGTGGCGGACCTCCACCTTGCCGATCAGGTTCGCAATCCGTCCGACGATCCCGGGGAGCTGGGAGTCCTGGAGCTCGTAGGTGCCCTCGACCCGTCGGCCGAACTCCTCCCAGGCGCTGACGTTCACCGGGGGATCGGGGGTCGGGTCCGGTGGCAGGCCGAGCGCGTGGGCCATCGCTGCGGCGGCGGTCGTGTGGGGCACCCCCAGCGAGTAGCCGTTGGTGAGGGCGACCACGCCGAGACCGTCGTCGGGTGCCAGCCAGAGTTGGGTGGCGACGCCCGGCATGTTGCCGTCGTGGCCGATGATTCTGCGGCCTCGCCAGCTCTGGACCTTGAACCCGAGCCCGAAGCCCTGTTCGAGCTCGGCGTGGTTGCGGGTACTCAAGGTCGTCGCCGCGTCGAACACCGGACGGCTCAGGATGCGCCGTCCGTCGAGTTCGCCGCCGTTGAGGACCATCTGGCCGAAGCGGGCCAGGTCGAGCACGCTGGTCGTCAACCCGCCCATCGGCGTGGCGATGAGACGGATGTGGTCCGCCGGTTTCGGCCCCGCGGCCGGGGGCACGATCGAACCGTACGGGGTGGCGACACCGGGACCGACCCGGTGAGCAGTGAACTCGGCGTCGCTCATGCCGAGCGGCTCCAGCACGCGAGTTCGTGCCGCCTCCTCGAAGGGCTGCCCGAACGCTCGGCCGGCGATGTAGCCCGCGACGTTGAACGCCGCGTTCGAGTAGATCACCCGCTCGCCGGGTCGCGGAACGAGCCGCAGTCCGGAGATGGCATCGGCGAGGGATCGGAGCGGCCCGCCATTCGTGATCCGGGTGAGCGTACGGTTGCCGAGATCGGCGCCGCGGGCCCCGGCAGGGAGTCCGGAGGTGTGCGAGAGCAGCGTGCGAACCCGTGACTCCGCCGGAGTCCCGTCGACCGTGGTGATCCGAAGATCCGGAGGCAGATAGCGATTCACGGGCTCATCGAGATCGACCAGCCCTGCGTCGACCGCAGTCAGCAGCAGCGTGGTTGTGAACAGCTTGGAGATCGACGCCACCCGGAACACGGTCCGGGGAGTGACCGTCTCGCCCCGAGCCAGATCGGCGTGCCCGACCCCGCCGGCGAAGCGGATGCCGTCGACGTCGAAGCACGCCAGCGCCAAGCCCTGGGTTCGGCGTTCCCGCAACTGGGTCCGGATGGACGCTTCGAGTACGGGTGGGATCGACTCCACCTCGTGCACCGTACGCGACGCCTCGGGTTCGGCGCGTCGGGAGTTGTGCACCCAGGTCTGCGCCAGGATGACGTACGACCCCAGATTCCCTGGCAGGGCTCACCACCCGGAGCCTTCGCGGGCTGAACTCGTCGTCGACCGCACCACAGTGCTCGATGGGCGCTGGGTCAGAGCTGGGCGAGATGTGGTCACCGGTAGGCGAGTTCGGTGACGTCTCCATCACGCTTGCGATGGATTCCCACCGCGACGCCGACTGCACCCAACACCAACACCACCGATAGTCCGACCCAGTTTGGGAAGAATTGCGCCGCCCAGTCCCGATCGTACAGAGCAGGCAGGACGGGTCGGAGGGGCCCCCACAGGCTCGGGTACTCCTCGAGCGGGGTGCCGGCTCGCTTGTTGAGCATGGGAAACCAACCGCCTGCGTACTGGGCAGCGAAGGTGGCCTGCACGGCCAGGGCCGCGCCAGTCGTCGCGGCCGCCGCCACCAGGCTGCGCTCGGCGAGCGCCTGCAATCCCAGCAAGGTTGGCAGGACGAGCAGGAGCGCCGCTGCCCACCCGAAGCGGCCAGCGAAGCTCGCTCCTCCGTACCAGTTCGGGTGGAGGGCGTTCGGTACCACCAGCGCGGCGTAGGTCAACGCGAACAGGAGCGACCAGGGGCGCCTGCCAACCAGGCGGGCCACGGCCTCGATCGCTCCGATTGCGAGCAGAGGCGAGAGGATCAGCATCCCCTGCGCCCGGTCGACGTGCAGTCCCAGCAGGACCATCGCCGCCGTACCGCTGACCGCGGAGCTGCTCTCGTTGATGGGACCAAGAGCGTGCCGGAGAAGACGAGGTTGTACATCGCCACGCCCGCCACCGACGCAGCCACCGTGCACGCCACCGCAGCGGCCCGTACCAGCCTGCGGTCGAGCTTGAGTTGCCGCGCGAGCACCAGTGCACACAGTGCCGCCACTGGAAGGAGCTTCACATGGAGCCATGGCAGCAGTGCGATTCCGGCGACCAAGAGGCCGTCCGTGATACGCGACCGGTTGGGGAAGCACATCACGGCCACGAACACTGCGAGCACGATCGTGCCGGATGGCAGGTCGGGGTAGATCTGGTTGCCGGCAGTCAGCAACGGGATTCCGAGTGCCAGTGCCGCTGCCGTCAGCGCAGCCAATCGCTGGTCCTTCACGATCTGGCTAGCGGCCAAGGCGACGGTCAACGCTGCGACTCCGGCCAGCAGCACCATGGTCGCCCGGGCTCCTGCGACCCCGCCGAGTAGCCACCCTGGAGCCACCAACACGGAGAGCCCAGGTCCGTGGACCGGGAAGATGCTTCCTGCTCGCCCGGAAACTGCATGGATGTTCCGGAGTCGCTTCTCCGGGGGGATGGCGTTCAGGAAGCTGCCGGGCTGGAATGCGTCCCGGTAAGCCTGACGTGGGTCGACCTGGTGGTGGACGAACAGACTCCGGGTGAGGATCAGGTAGTGGGGCTCATCGCCGGTGAGGACACCGGCGGGGATGCTCCCCGGACGGGGCTCGCTCACACCATGTCCCCACTGCAGCGCGAGCCCTCCGGCCAGAACGAGGTAGGTCGCAGCAAAAGCCCATGGCCAGCGATAGCGGGTGCGCCGCCTTCTCGAGCGAACGACGACGCGCGGCCGCTCCGACTCCTCTGAGGGTGAGGACACTCGAAGTGCCTACTACGCCCGGGTGGCCCGTTCGGAAATGGTCGAGTGGCACGGCCGCGCCGTGAGGGGACCGAAGTTGGTCGGGTGGCAGTCCCCTTGGCCACACCGCCCGGCTTCGGGGGGAGCACCCCGCTGACAGCGACCGGCATCCCCGAGCAATCGGACTCAGGTAACCGTCAACGCGGTATCGGGGTCCGAGCCACCTAACCTGCAGCCCATGGCCACCAGGTCCGGCGATCGCGCTGCATTCTTCCCGGCGATCGAGAAGAAGCACGGCCAGCCCATGGCCCACTGGTTCGACCTCATGTCTGAGCGTGCCGACCAGAGCTACGGCGAGCAGTTCGCGTTCCTGACCGAGGAGCACGGCTTCAGTCGGGCGCACGCCAACGCAGTGGTGATGTACTGCCGAGGCTCCTCGTCCTCCAAGCGGTTCGCCAGCGTCGACGACTACCTGAAACAGGTGGATCCGACTGCGGCGGAGACGGTTCGGAGCATCCTCGCGACGATCGTCGAGGCCCACTCCGACCTCGAGCAGGTGGTGGCATGGAACCAGCCGATGCTGCGCTGCGGTGACGACTACGTGTTCGGCGTGTCGGTGGCGTCCAAGCACGTCCTGCTCGGTCCCTGGGGTGAGGGCTCGCTCGATGCGGCCAGACCGCTGCTCGATGGCTACCGGGTGAACAAGAAGACGGTGCAGGTGCCCGTGGACTGGCAGGTCGACCCACAGATCCTGCTGACCATGGTGGAGTGCCGCCTCGCTGAACTCGACGACGACGTGTCGTGACCACTCGGGCGATCCTGTGGGCCGCAGCGCAGTGATCAGCTGCAGGGCCGGGGTCACCCGCCGTCCGGCCGGTTGCAGGTAGGGCGAGCGAATGGACGTGCGCCGACTGCAGCCCGAGGACCGGCCCCAGTGGGAGCCGCTCTGGCAGGGCTACCTTCAGTTCTACGAGCACGAGCTCGACACGACGGTCACGGACGGGACCTGGAACCGGGTCGCGGGTGACGGCGCCGCGGTCGTCGGGCTCGGGGCGTTCGACGGTCCGGAGCTCGTCGGCATCTGCCACCTCGTGTTCCACCCGAGCACCTGGTCGACCTCGTCCTACTGCTACCTGGAGGACCTGTTCGTCCGTCCGGACCGCCGGGGTGGAGGTGTCGGCCGGTCGTTGATCGCCGCCGCTGCCGGCGAGGCCGAACGGGTGGGGGCGAGCAAGCTCTACTGGCAGACGCACTCCAACAACGGCACGGCCCGAGGTCTCTACGACCGGGTTGCCGAACACCGGGGCTTCATCGTCTACGAGGTCGATCTCCCCGGTTGAGGGTCGACCCGGCCTCGGCTGGGTGGCTGTTGCACGCGTTCACTCGACCTGCGCCGTGGAGAGGTTCCGATTCCCCGACGGTCGGCTGGGGCCGTGGTAGCAATGAGGTCGTACTGCAGGTAGCATACAGGTGTGAAGTTGAGCGTGAGTCTTCCCGACGAGGATGTCGAGTACCTCGATGCGTACGCCGCGAACCAAGGGCTCGACTCGCGCTCCGCTGCGCTCCAGAAGGCGGTGAGGCTGCTGCGAGCATCCGAGCTCGGAGCGGACTACGAGGATGCGTGGGCCGAGTGGGCCTCGAGCGGGGAGGGCGAGCTCTGGGATTCGGCGACCTCTGACGGCGTCGGCTGATGCGACGAGGTGAGATCCGTTGGATCGACCTGGATCCGACCCGAGGGTCGGAGTCCGACAAGCGACGACCCGGTGTGATCGTGAGCAACGACGGGGCCAACTCCGTGGCCATCCGTCTCGGTCGCGGCGTGGTGACCGTCGTCCCCGTGACCTCCAACGTCGAACGGATCCACCCCTTCCAGGTGTTGCTGACCGCCGAGGCGACGGGTCTCGTCCGAGACTCGAAGGCGCAGGCCGAGCAGGTCAGGTCGGTGGCGGTGGAGCGAGTCGGCGAACGGTTGGGTGTCGTGACCGGTGCGGACCTCGCTGCGCTCGACGAAGCACTTCGTCTCCACCTCGCCCTCTGATCACCCGCCATCCCTCGGCGCGTCACCTGATCCGGCACGGTCGGTTTCCAATGCTCCCTCGGCATGCTGGTGGCATGCCCCGAGTCGTCGACGCCACCCATCTCCGCCCCGCCCTCGCGGCCCTCATCGGCTCCTGCGATGTGGACGGCGGCCCCACCGACGAGCAGTTCGCGCTCGCCGGCGCCCTGGCGACGGGGTACTTCCACACTCCGGTGGACCCCCGGTCGCTCGAGCCGCTCGGGCCCGACGAGGCCCGCGAACAGCTCGAGGACGAGGAGCTGCGGACTCGGGTGCTCCACCTCATGGTCGTCGCCGAGTTCTGCCGGCACCCGCTCACCCGGGCACAGGTGCTGCGCACCGAGGACTACGCCCGGGCGTTCGGGATCAGCGACGAGGGCCAGCGTCTGGCACGTGACGTCATGGCCGCGGGCAATGCCGTCGCCGAGGCCGACTACCTCCGGATCTTCGGCGACCACCAGCTCGAACTCGAGGAGCCCGTGCTCGCCAACCACGGTGACCTGGCAGCGAGCGCGGTTCACGACGAGGTGTTCGAGCGATTGTCGCATCTCGGTGACTGCCCGCCGGGTTCGCTCGGTCGGGCCTTCGCCGAGTTCTACGACGCCAACGGGCTCGAGCTGCCCGGTCCCGATGATCCCTTCGCCGGAGTGTTCGTGGCGCACGACATGTCGCACGTCATCGCCGGGTACGAGGCGACCGGGCTCGAGGAGGTGGCGCTGGGCGCGATGCAGCTCGGTATCGCCGACACCGAGGTCCACTGGGTCCAGTTCCTCGGAAACATCGCGGTGCATGAGGCGCGCTTCCTCCACCACACCGACGCACCGCCGGTGCTGGCTGCACCCGGCGCCATGGATGTGGTGGCGCATGCACTCGACCGCGGTGCGGTGACGGCGGAGGACTTCACGGTCGTCGACCACCTGTCGATGGCCGACCTCCCGCTCGAGGAGGTTCGCGAGCGGTTCGGTGTTCCGCCGCGGGAGCGGTGACGCGGAATCCGAGATCGCTCGTCCCGGCCACAGCGACTACAGCGACGGAACCTGACCAGATGGCGCGAATCGGCCGACAGGGGCGGCACACTGGAGGGCCACTCGAGCGAGGAGCGTCGTGATGCGAAGTGTGCGAGGACGGAAGATGGGTGCAGCGGTCGTCGTTGTGGCCCTCGCAGTGTTCGCTGCTGCCTGTGGAGACACCAGTGGTGAGGATCAGGTCCGCGAGGCCTCTGGTGTCACAGACCGTGCCGCCGACGTCTTCCGCAGTCTGGCGGCCACCGATCCTGTCGCCGGGGTCCAGGTCGCGACCTGTCCGGGCACCGCTGCGCGTTCGATCTGCATGTACGTCGTCAACTCGATGTTCGCGTTGACCGGACCCAACACGTGGAGCCAGAACAGCGAGGTGTCGCTGACCTACTCGAACTTCGCAGCCGAGTCGGGGATCATGACCGGCGCCTGGTCGCCTCCGGAGAAGATGCCGAACAACCCGGATGCCTCGGTGTGGTGGCGCATGGAATCGCAGGGGATGTTCACCGGTTCGGTCGGCACCGTGTACTACCTGGCGCCCAAGCCCTACCCCACGGGTGAGCGCGTCGGCTTCTACGGCAGCGTCCCGTACTCCGGTTCCAACAGCTTCGAGTGCCGGAACGGCACCTACCTCCTCTGCCGTGTGGCGTCCATCAGCGGCACCGACAAGGACGCCATCGTGATCTACGAGGTCACCAATGCACCGGTCGTGATCCGTGTCACCAACCGGCTCGGCACCGAGATCACCCGGGACGGCGAGCCCGCCACGACGGCGATGATCGGCGTGCCCGCAGCGGGGAACCCATCCAGCGTGGCGCCGAACGCCACCGGCCTCGCCGGTGGGTACCGCTCGATCAGTCAGGACAGCCGGTACACCGCCACCTACGTCGTCAACGACGCCGAGCCGAACCTGGGCGGCGCCCGGGCCACTGCGAACGTGGT
>CAIQNH010000240.1 GCA_903873135.1 uncultured Actinomycetes bacterium | reverse complement strand
CGTTCCCGAGCGGCTGCCGCTGCTGGTCCCCGAGCCTCCGGAGCTCCGCGAGCCCGACCCGGTGGAGGGCTTGCTGGTGTACCGGGCCCACGGGTCGGGCACCGGGGTGGACGGCACGTCCCGCGGGGCGGCGAAGTCCACGACCGGTCGGCCGTCGAGGTACGGGTACATGAAGGACCGCCAGACCCGGGCGGAGGTGACGCCACCCTGCACCCGGCCACCCGACATGTTGGTGTTGGCACGCGGGTTGCCGATCCACACCGCCGTGGAGATCTGGGGCGTGTAGCCCACGAACCACACGTCGGTGTTCTTGCCGCCCTCGAGCTCGGTCGTCCCCGTCTTGCCGGCCGCCGGTCGCCCCTGGGGCAACGACCCGCCGGCGTACGTGCCGGCGGTGACGACCTGCTCCATGGCGGCGGTCGCCTGCCGCGCCACGTTCACCGGGATCACCTGCTCGTTGGGCGGGACGAACTCGAACAGCACCTTGCCCGAGCGGTCCTCCACCCGGGACACGAAGTGGACGGGGTTCCGTCGACCCTCGTTGGCGATCGTGGCGTAGGCCGACGCCATGTCGACCGTCCCCACCAGGGCGTCGCAGCCGATCGTGAAGCACGCCGCCCGCACCCCGTCCGGGTCCAGACCGCCGGGACGGGCCCCGAGCTTGATCGCCGTGTCACGGGCGGCGTCGAAGCCCACCACGCCCTGCATGCGCATGAACGCACAGTTGTTGGACTCGGCCAGCGCCTTGCCCAACGTGACCGGACCCTTGGTCGGGCAGTCCGCCGGGTAGGGGCCGGGGTCGGTCACGCCCCACCGCTTCTTCATGGCCTCCGGAGCGACGTCGCCACTGATGGCGCTGTTGATCCCGTACCCGTCCTCGAGCATCGCCACCAGGGTGAAGGGCTTGTAGCTCGACCCCGACGAACGTCCGGTCGTCGGCTCCGCCGTCTCGATCACGCTGTCACCGTCGGCCGCCTCGCCGACGATCGCCCGGACGCCGCCGGTGGCGGGTTCGATCGCCGTGAGCGACACGGCCGTCTCGGGGTTCGACTCGGCGAGCGGGTTGCCCTCGGCGGCCGCCTCGGCGAACCGCTGCGCCTGCGGGTCGATCGTGGTGGTGATCCGGAGTCCACCGTTGAAGATCAGGTAGCGGCGCAGGTCCTCGGTCGGCGCGAGCCAGGTGGCGTCGAGCAACTCGTCACGCACCTGACGTTCCACGTAGCTGAGCACCTGGGCCCGTTGCTGGCGCTCCTCTCCGAAGGTCTGCGTGGGCAGCGGCACGGCCGTGATGAAGCGACGTTCGTCGGCGGTGATGTGACCCTCGGCCTCGAGTCGTTCCAGCACCGAGTTGCGGTTCCGGGTGGCGACCTCGGGGAACCGGATGGGATCCGCGCCGTTGGGCTCCCGGATCAACCCGGCCAGCAGCGCGGCCTCGGCGTAGTTGATCTCGGACGCCGACTTGTTGAAGTACCGCCTGGCACCCGTCTCCATGCCGTACGCGCCCCGACCCAGGTAGATCGCGTTCAGGTACTGCTCGAGGATCTGGTCCTTGCACTGCCGCTTGGGGACACCGTCGCAGAGCTGGCTCTCGAGCTGGATGGCGAGCGACGCCTCCTTGACCTTCCTGGTGATCGACTGCTCGTTGCCCACCAGGTTCAACTTCACGAGCTGCTGGGTGATGGTCGACCCACCCTGGGAGATGCCCCCGGCCTCGGAGTTGGCGCGGACCGCACGCGCGATGGACTTGGCGCTCACCCCCGAGTGGTCGTAGAAGCTCGCGTCCTCGGCGGCGAGCACCGTGTTGCGGAGCTCCTCGGACATGGCCGACAGCGGCACGACCTCACGGTTCTCGGAACCGACCAGCTCGCCGTACGGTTCCCCGGACTCCGTCACGATCTTGGAGCCCTGCGGCAGTTCGGGGAGCTTGAAGCTCGTGATCGGCTCGAACGACGCCGCCTCCCCGATGCGCGCCGCCTCCGGCAGGAACGCCGCCACGCTCACGGTGAGCGCGACCACGCCGAGGGCCACGACGACGGCGAACCGGAGGAGGAGTTGGACGGGGCGGGACATGCTGGGTGGAGGGGGTGCGAACGCTCCCCCACGGTACCGGGCCCACGTCGCCGGCACCGGGCACCCCTGCCGCTAGCGTGGGCCGCCGTCGGGCCGCCCGGCCCGTCTGTCCCGACCACAGGGAGGACCCCGTGCCCCACGACCGGCGGTTCCGCTTCGGCATCCAGCTCAGCCAGCCCCTGTCCGGATCCACCTGGGCCGAGTCGGCCCAGCGGGTCGAGGCGCTCGGCTACTCCACGCTGTTCGTCCCCGACCACTTCGGCGACCAGCTCGCACCGCTCACGGCGCTCGCCGTGGCCGCCCAGGCCACCACGACCCTGCGGGTCGGCGCCCTGGTGTTCGACAACGACTACCGCCACCCCGTGGTCCTCGCCACGGAGACCGCCACCCTCGACGTGCTCTCCGGCGGACGGGTCGAGCTCGGGCTGGGCGCCGGGTGGATGCGCTCCGACTACGAGCAGACCGGGATCGACTACGACCCGCCGGGCGTCAGGGTGGACCGGTTCGAGGAGGCCCTCGACGTGGTGGCGGGCTGCTTCGCCGACGGCCCGTTCGACCACGTCGGCGAGCACTACACGATCACCGGGCTCGACGCCCGTCCCGCTCCCGTCACTCCGGGAGGACCGCCGCTCATCATCGGCGGTGGCGGTCGGCGGGTCCTGTCCATCGCCGCCCGCCGAGCGGACATCGTGGGCGTCAACCCCAACCTGGCCAGCGGGACGATCGACGGCGAGGTCGTCGCCGACGCCATGTCGGACCGGGTGGACCAGAAACTGGAGTGGGTGCGCAGCGCAGCCGGTGACCGTTTCGACGACATCGAGCTGAACGTCCTCACGTTCCTCACGTCGATCACCGACGACCCGGAGGGCACGGCCGCCGGGGTGGCCGGCATGTTCGGCGCCACCGCCGCCGACGTGCTCGACACGCCCTCGGTGCTGCTCGGGAGCGTCGAGGGCATCGGCGAGACGCTGCAGGCCCGTCGCGACCGGTGGGGCTTCTCGTACTACGTCGTGCAGGGCGACAGCGCCGAGGCGTTCGCCCCCGTGGTCGCCCGTCTCGCGGGGACCTGACCCGCCGTGCGGCTGCGGCGCCGACGCAGCGTGGCGATCGCCGGGGCCGGCGGGGCCGCGGGGATCCACGCAGCGGCGGCGAAGCCCGCCGGGCTCCGGGTCGCAGCCGTGGCCTCGGCCGGGGGACGCTCAGCCCGGGCCCTCGCCGGCGAGGCCGGTGCCCGCCGGGTCGACCCGGCCGACCTCCCGGCCGGAGCAGCGGTCCTGGTGGTCGCCACCCCGGTCGCGTCGCACCTCGAGCTGACCGAGCGTGGACTCCGGGCCGGAGCACAGGTGCTGGTCGAGTCCCCGTGGTGGACCGACGTCGCCGACGCCAGATCGGCCGTCGAGGCGGACCGGGCTGGACCGGGAACGCTGCGGGGTGCGCTCAACCTCCGCTCGAGCCCGTTGTGGCGCCGCGCCCTGCAGGAGCGGTCGCAGCTCGACGCACCCGGCCACGTCTCGGGGGCGATCCACCAGCCGGCACCCGACTGGGGTCACCTCCGGGGACGAGCGGAGGTCGACGGACCGCTCGTCCGTCTGGGCGCGACCGCGGTGACCCTCGCCCTCGACCTCGCCGGCCCCGACTGGCCGGAGGTCGAACGGGTCCGGGCGGGCCGTTCCGGCACCGAGGGGTGGATCGACCTGGAGCTGCCCGGACTGGTCGTGCACCTGGAGCTGGGCCACTCCGGCGAGCCGAGCGTGTGGTTCCAGGCCGCCGGCGACGACGCCGTCCTGCGGGTCGAGTGCTCACCCGTACCCGGACTCGAGCGAAACGGTGCGCCGATCGACGTCCGCGGCAGTGCCGACCCGCTGACGACGACGGGCTACGTGGACCAGTTGGCCGGGCTCGGAGGACCCGGAGACCTCACGCTCGACGCCGACCAGATGCTCCTGGTCACCTCGGTCCTGGACGCCGCGGAGCGGTCAGCCGCCGAAGACGGTCGCCCCAGGACACCCGGCGCGGACTGACCACGACACAGCCGAGCCGGGCCGCTCCGGCGGGCGACGACTCAGAAGTCGTCGTCGTGCAGATCGACCTCGCCCTCGATCCCCTTCGAGTACGCCGACACCCGCCGCTCGAAGAAGTTCGTGAGCTCCTGGACGTCCTGCAGGGCCATGAAGTTGAACGGGTTCTTGGAACCGAACACCGGGGGGAGCTGCAGCATGGCGAGACGTGTGTCGGCGACGAACTGCAGGTACTCGCGGGTGTCGGGCAGCGACATGCCGGGGATCCCCTCGGACAGCAGGTCCTCGGCGAACTGGTACTCCACGTCGACGGCCTCGCGGATCATCTGCGTGACCCGATCGCCGAGCTCGGCGTCGAACAGGTCGGGCTCCTCGTCGCGGACCTGGTTGATCACCTCGAACGCGAAGTTCATGTGGCCGCTCTCGTCGCGGAACACCCAGTTGGTTCCGGCGGCGAGGCCGTTGAGCAGACCCTTGTCCCGCAGGAAGTAGACGTAGGCGAACGCCGCGAAGAAGAACAGCCCCTCGATGCAGGCCGCGAAGCAGATGAGGTTCAGCAGGAACTCCTGCCGGTCCTCGCGGGTGCGGAGCTCGTGCATGGTGTGGATCGAGTCGATCCACTTGAAGCAGAACTCGGCCTTGGCCCGGATCGACGGGATGTTCTCGATGGCCGCGAAGGCCTCGGCCCGCTGCGCGTGGTCCGGGATGTAGGTGTCCAACAGCGTCAGGTAGAACTGGACGTGCAGCGCCTCCTCGAACAGCTGCCGACTCAGGTACATCCGACCCTCGGGCGAGTTGACGTGCTTGTAGAGGTTCAGGACCAGGTTGTTGGAGACGATCGAGTCGCCCGTGGCGAAGAACGCCACGAGGCGGTTGATCATGTGCCGCTCGGCCGGCACCAGCTTGCGGTCCAGGTCCACCAGGTCGTCGGAGAAGTCGATCTCCTCCACCATCCAGGTGTTCTTCAGCGCGTCCCGGTACATGTCGTAGAACTGCGGGTAGCGCATCGGGCGCAGGGTCAGGTTGAAGCCCGGGTCGAGCAGTCGACCGCCGTCGGGGCGGGACTCGGGCGCTCCCGTGCCGGTCGACAGGTCGACGACGGGCTCGTGGACGAGCGGGCTGATGGGGTCGGTCAGTGCCACAGGGTCACCTCGGTTCGGAGTGGTCGGGGGTCGGTCGGAGTGCGGTCCTGCTCACTGGCAGGCTTCGCAGCTCTCGGGGTTCTCGAGCGAGCAGGCCACGGCCTCGGCGTCGGTGTACTGCGGGGCCGGAGCCGGCACGCCGCCGTCGGGACCGTCGGGCGAGGTCGTCGTGGACGTGGTCGTCGTCTTGTTGATCCGCGTCGCCGGACGGGAACGCAGGTAGTAGGTGGTCTTCAGACCGGACTTCCAGGCGTGGGCGTACATCGAGCTGAGCTTCCCGATCGTCGGGGACTCGATGAACAGGTTGAGCGACTGCGACTGGTCCACGTAGGCGCCGCGATCCGCAGCCATGTCGATCAACGAGCGCATCTTGATCTCCCACGCAGTGCGGAAGATCTCCCGCACCTCCTCCGGGATCTCGGAGATGTCCTGGATCGAACCCTCGTTGCGCTTGATCGCGTTGATCACCGGCTCGGTCCACAGTCCGAGGGCGTTGAGCTCGCGCACGAGGTAGCTGTTGATCTGGAGGAACTCGCCCGAGAGGGTCTCCCGCTTGAACAGGTTGGACACCTGGGGCTCGATGCACTCGTAGCAGCCGGCGATCGAGGCGATCGTGGCCGTCGGGGCGATGGCGATGAGCAGCGAGTTCCGCAGGCCCACCTCACGGATGCGCTCCTTGAGGGCGTCCCAGCGGGCGGGGTCGGTCGGCTCGACACCCCACAGGTCGAACTGGAGCTGACCCGAAGCTGCCCGGGTCTCGGCGAACCCGGCGTGCGGGCCGTGCTGGGCGGCCAGTTCGGCCGACGCCGAGAGGGCGTGGAAGTAGATCTCCTCGGAGATCCGCTGCGACAGCTCGCGGGCCCGGTCGCTGTCGAACGGCAGGCGCAGCTTGAAGAAGACGTCCTGCAGCCCCATGAGCCCCAGCCCCACCGGCCTCCACTTGCCGTTGGAGTTGCCGGACTCGTCGGTCGGGTAGAAGTTGATGTCGACCACCCGATCGAGGAACGGCACGGCGATCCGGACCACCTCCGCCAGCCGGTCGAAGTCGAACGCCGGCGTACCGTCGGCGCCGTCGACGACCAGTGCGCCCAGGTTGATCGAGCCCAGGTTGCACACGGCCGTCTCGGACTGGTTGGTGACCTCGAGGATCTCGGTGCACAGGTTGGACAGGTGCACCACGTTCGGGGCGCCGTCCGCACGGGTCGAGCCGGTCTGGTTGCACTTGAGGTTGGAGGCATCCTTGAAGGTCATCCAACCGTTGCCGGTCTCGGCGAGCGTGCGCATCATGCGGCTGTAGAGGGTGCGGGCCGGCACCTGCCGCTCGTAGCGACCCTCCGCCTCGGCCTGCAGGTAGGCGTCGCGGAACTCGTCGCCGTAGAGGTCGACGAGCTCGGGGACCTTCTTCGGGTCGAACAACGACCACTGCCAGTCCTGCTCCACCCGCTCCATGAAGAGGTCGGGTACCCAGTTGGCGAGGTTGAGGTTGTGGGTGCGCCTGGCGTGGTCGCCGACGTTGTCCTTCAGCTCGAGGAACTCCTCGATGTCGGCGTGCCAGGTCTCGAGGTAGACGCACGCCGCACCCTTGCGACGGCCGCCCTGGTTCACCGCAGCGACCGACGAGTCGAGCGTCTTGAGCCAGGGGACGATGCCGTTCGACAGTCCGTTCGTGCCACGGATGAGCGAACCGCGGGACCGGATCCGACTGTAGGACAGGCCGATGCCGCCGGCGTGCTTGGACAGTCGGGCCACGTCCCGGTAGCGGTCGTAGATCGCGTCGAGGTTGTCATCGGGCGAGTCGAGCAGGTAGCAGCTCGACATCTGCGGGTGGGTGGTGCCCGAGTTGAACAGGGTCGGCGAGCTCGGCAGGTAGGCCAGGCTGGAGATCAGTCCGTAGAACTCGATGGCCTCCTCCGGCGTGGTCGACAGGCCGCAGGCCACGCGGAGCAGGAAGTACTGGGGCGTCTCGATCACCTGGCGGCTCTCGGGGTGACGGAGCAGGTAGCGGTCGTAGACGGTGCGCAGACCGAAGAACTCGTAGAGCCAGTTGCGGTCGGTGAGGACGGCGTCGTTGAGCTTGCGGGCGTTGGTCTCCACCATGTCGGCCGTGGCGTCGTTGATGACGCCCTGCGCGCGACCGACGGCCACGGACTGGCTGAAGGAGTAGATGTTCTGGTTCTGGACCTCCTTGTCGATCACCGTCGACAGGAGGCGGGCCGCCAGACGCGAGTAGTTCGGCTCCTCGGCGATGAACGCAGCGGCGGTCCGGATGGAGAGCTCGTCGAGCTCCTCGGTGGTGGCACCGTCGACGAGGGCCGAGATCGTCCGGGTGGCGACGCGCATCGGGTCGACGTTGTCGAGCCCGTAGGCGCAGCGGGCCACGGCCCGCACGATCTTGTTGACGTCGACCGGCTCGAAGCTGCCGTCCCGCTTGCGGACCCGCATGGACGAACCGGTGAGGGCGTCGCTCTCGGCCCGGGAGGCGGCGCCGGGGGTCGCCCCCTCCTCGTCGACGATCTGGACCGGTCGGATGTCCTCGGAAAGTGCCACCTGTGTTCCCCTCGTTGCTCTGCTGCGGATGTGCGGATCGGGACGAACCGGCGCTCCAGCGGGTGGTTCCCGGCCTCGCCGCCGCCGAGGTGGCAGCGTTGTGGCACTCGTCACCGGAAGCGCTCCCCAGACCGGCGCTTCCCACCAGATGTTGTGTTCGTCCTGCGCTGACCCCCAACATCTGGGGGGACAGGGTCGTAATTACAGTCATGGAACTACGTCCCTGTCAACGCTTTCAGGCTCCACGGAGCGAGATTTTTCGACCGCGGAGCGCGAACCCCTGCAATCACAGGGATCGCGGCCCCGTGGGTACGCTCGGACGATGGTCCTGGGATCCACCGACGGGCCGCTGTGGGACCCCGGGGCCGTGCCGGCCGCCACCGTGGTCGTGCTGCGGGACGGACCCGACGGTCCCGAGGTCCTCCTCCTCCGCCGCGACTCCCGGCTGCGCTTCGCCGGTGGCTCGTGGGTGTTCCCCGGTGGACGGATCGACCCGGTCGACCGGACCGACCCACCCGGACGGTCCGGCCCCGACGACCGGACCGCCGACGAGCTGCTGGAGGCTGCGGCCCGGCGGGCCGCCGTGCGCGAGGCAGCCGAGGAGGCCGGGGTCTCCCTCGACGAGACACGACTGCTCCGCTGGTCCCACTGGACGCCGCCTCCCCGGGAGGACCGGCGATTCTCCACGGCGTTCTTCTGCGCTGCGCTCGACGACGCCGGCGCCACGATCACCGTCGACGACGGCGAGATCCGCGAGCACCGTTGGGTGCGACCGTCCGTGGCGCTGGAACTCCGCGACTCGGGAGAGCTCAGCCTGACGCCACCGACGTACATCACGCTCGTCCAGCTCGCGGCGCACCCGAGCGTGGACGCCGCGCTGGAGTGGGCCCGGACGACGCCGAGCGAGCACTTCGCCACCCGGATCGCCGTCCAGGGCGACCGCTGGATCGCCCTCTACCACGGCGACGTGGCCTACACCGCCGACGACCCGAGCGCGGAGGTCGACCGTCCCGGGCCCCGGCACCGGTTGACCATGGGCCTGACCTGGACCTACGAACGGAGCGACCGTGGAACCACCTGAGGACCGAGAGGACACGGGCCTGCTGGAGGCCCCGCCCACGCTGACCTGCGTGGACTGCGGTGGTACCTGCCACCTGCTGAGCACGCCGTACCAGGACGGCGAGCAGGTCGGGTTCCGCCCCGGTGACGTGGTCGCGTACCGGTGCGCGGAGTGCCTCGACCGCTGGGACGTCGTCGTCGAGTGACCCCGGCGGGTCGCCGCTACGCTGCTGCGGCCGTGAACGAACGCCCCTACCCCGACGTGCCGACCCGAGTCGACCTGCCCGCAGTCGAACGCCGCCTGCTCGAGCGCTGGGCGGAGCAGCGCACCTTCGAGCGCTCCGTCGAGCAGCGTGAGGGCGACGAGTTCGTCTTCTACGACGGGCCGCCCTTCGCCAACGGGCTCCCCCACTACGGCCACCTGCTCACCGGGTACGTGAAGGACGTGGTCCCCCGCTACCAGACCATGCGGGGTCGACGGGTCGAGCGCCGATTCGGCTGGGACTGCCACGGGCTCCCGGCCGAGATGGTCGCCGAACAGGAGCTGGGCGTGTCCGGCCAGGCCCGGATCACCGAGTACGGGATCGACCGGTTCAACGACCACTGCCGCACGTCGGTCCTCCGCTACACCGACGAGTGGGAGCGCTACGTCTCACGTCAGGCCCGCTGGGTCGACTTCGACGACGACTACAAGACCATGGACCTGTCGTACATGGAGTCGGTCATCTGGGCGTTCAAGCAGCTCTGGGACCGCGGGCTCGTGTACCAGGCCTACCGGGTCATGCCGTACTCGTGGGGCGCTGAGACCCCGCTGTCGAACTTCGAGATCCGGCTCGACGACGCCACCCGACCCCGGCAGGACCCGGCGTTGACCGTGGCCTTCGAGGTCGGCGAGGACCGACCCGGCGAGCTGGGCCGGCTCCTCGGTGACGGCCCGGCCGTGGTGTGGGCGTGGACGACCACGCCGTGGACCCTGCCGTCGAACCTGGCCCTCGCCGTCGGCGAGGACGTCGACTACGACGTGGTCGAGCCGACCGAGGGACCGTGGGCCGGTCGCCGCGTCGTGGTGGGGGCCCGGGCCCGCAGCCGCTACGAACGTGAGCTCGGTGTCGACGCCGCGACCGTCGGGACGCTGCCCGGCCGGGAGCTCGCCGGCGTGTCGTACCGTCCGCTCCTCCCCTACTTCGCCGACCACCCGTCGTCGTTCGTCGTGCTGGCCGACGCGTTCGTGACCGACGACGACGGCACCGGGGTGGTCCACCTCGCCCCGGGGTTCGGCGAGGACGACCAGCGGGTCTGCGAGGCGGCCGGCATCACGCTGGTCTGCCCCGTCGACGATCGCGGGGCGTTCACCGCCGAGGTCGCCGACTACGTCGGGACCAACGTCTTCGACGCCAACCCGCTCATCATCGCCGACCTGAAGGAGCGGGGCGTCGTCGTGCGCCACGACACCTACGACCACAACTACCCGCACTGCTGGCGAACCGACACGCCGATCATCTACAAGGCGGTCACGTCGTGGTACGTCCAGGTGACGGCGATCCGCGACCGGCTCGTCGAGCTCAACCAGGAGATCAACTGGATCCCCGGCCACGTGCGCGACGGGCAGTTCGGCAAGTGGCTCGAGGGAGCCCGGGACTGGTCGATCTCACGGAACCGGTTCTGGGGCGCCCCCATCCCCGTGTGGGTCTCGGACGACCCCGCCCACCCGAGGATCGACGTCTACGGGTCCCTCGACGAGCTCGAGGCCGACTTCGGGGTCCGCCCGGACGACCTGCACCGGCCGACGATCGACGAGCTCACCCGCCCCAACCCCGACGACCCCACGGGCCGCTCCACCATGCGCCGGGTGCCGGAGGTGCTCGACTGCTGGTTCGAGTCCGGGTCGATGCCGTTCGCCCAGGTCCACTACCCGTTCGAGCAGCGGGAGTGGTTCGAGTCGCACGCGCCGGCGGACTTCATCGTGGAGTACATCGCCCAGACGCGCGGGTGGTTCTACACGATGCACGTCCTGTCGGGCGCACTGTTCGACCGTCCGGCGTTCCGGAACGTGATCTGCCACGGCGTGGTGCTCGACCACGAGGGCCGCAAGCTCTCCAAGAAGCTCCGCAACTACCCCGACCCGCTCGAGGTGATGGAGACGATCGGCTCGGACCCGCTCCGCTGGTACCTGATGGCGTCACCCATCCTCCGCGGAGGCGACCTGCGGATCTCCACCGACGCGTCGGAGATCAGCGACGTCGTCCGACTGGTCGTGAACCCCATCTGGAACGCCTACTCGTTCTTCACCACCTACGCGAACGCCGAGGGGGTCACCGCCGTCGAGCGCACCGACGCCACGGGCGTGCTGGACCGCTACATCCTGGCCAAGACCCGGGCGCTGGTGGAGGACGTGACCGCACGGATGGACGCCTACGACGTCGCCGGGGCCTGCAGCTCGATCCAGGCCTACCTCGACGCCCTGACCAACTGGTACATCCGCCGGTCCCGGGAGCGGTTCTGGGCGCCGGGCGACGAGGCGACACCGGATGCGAGCCGCGACGCGTTCGACACCCTCCACACCGTCCTGCTCGTGCTGGTCCGGGTGGTCGCGCCGCTGCTGCCGTTCGTCGCCGACGAGGTCTTCACGGGCCTGCGACGACCGACGGCCACCGACGACACGGGGTCGGTCCACCTCACGGACTGGCCCGACCCGGAGTCGCTCCCGGCCGACCCCGAGCTCGTCGCCGCCATGGACCGCCTCCGGGACGCGTGCTCGGTGGCGCTCGGACTCCGTGAGGAGCACCGGCTCCGGGCCCGGCTCCCCCTCCGGCGCCTCACGTTCGCCGGCGGCGCTCCCGAACAGGTGCGTGACCTGGTGGACCTGCTCCGGGATGAGGTCAACGTCAAGGAGGTCGTGCTGTCCGACGACCCGGCGGCGATCGGCGAGGTCGTCCTCAGACCTGACGCACGGAGCCTCGGCCCCCGTCTCGGCTCCGGCGTGCAGGCCGTGCTCGCCGCCGCCCGCTCCGGTGAGTGGGAGCTGCTCGACGACGGACGGGTGCGCGTGGCGGGCGTGGACCTCGAGCCGGGTGACTTCGACCTGTCCTTCCGGGCTCGCGAGGGCAGCGTCGCCGGCGCCCTCCGTCAGCACGACGGCGTCGTCGAACTCGACGTCGGACTCGACGACGAGCTGGTCGCCGAGGGTCGCGCCCGGGACGTGGTGCGCCTCGTCCAGCAGGCCCGCAAGGACGCCGGACTCGACGTCGCCGACCGGATCACCGCGCGGATCGGGGCCGACCCGGAGGTCGTCGGAGCGCTCGAGGCCCACCGGGAGTGGATCGCCTCGCAGGTGCTCGCCACGGAGCTCGACCTCGACGTCGATCCGTCCGGCGACACCGCACCGGTCGGCTCCACCGACGGTTTCCCCGTGTCGGTGTCGGTCAGCCGGATCGGCTGACGCTCAGCCGGCAGCCAGCCGCTCGGCCTCGGCCCGGTCGTCGACACCGACGATCTCGAGACGCTGCGTGCCGTCGATCACGACCACCGACGCAGGAACCGATCTGGGGCCGAGCACCCGCACGACCGTCCGGGTCGGGTGGAGGCTCTGCACCAGCGGTCGACCTGCCCGAGCAGCGACGACCAGGACCCGGCGGTCGGTCCTGGCCAGTGCGCAGTCGATCCCCGAGGTCCGACCCACCACGACGTGCCGCACCTGCTCCCCCGGTGCGAGCGTGGCAGCGAGCGAGTCGAGCACCGACGCCGCCGGCTGCGGCGAGGGTTCCCCCGCGCCTCCGGTGCCGAACGTCGGAGCGGATGGTGGCGGCAGTGGCGGTGACGGCGGCTGCGGCGGTGGCGGAGGCGGTGGCGGCGTGGCTCCGGTGCCCCCGATCCCGGGCGACACCGGCGAGCCCACGCTCGGCGAGTCCGGGACCACCGGCGTCACCGGAGCCACCGGTGCGACGACGACGTCCTCGATGGTGTCGTCCTGGAGGAACCCCTCGGCAGCAGTGGTCTCGGTGCGCTCCCGACGACGACGGGTGGTGCTGGCGGCTCGTCGGTCGAACACCCGACGACGACGACGCTGCGGCGCATCCGGCGACGCGTCGGGTGCGAGCGGGACGGGCATCCCGACGACGAACGGGGTGTCGGGCACCTCGGACTGGTCGCCCACCGGCGCACCGGCCGCCGGCGCGAGCGGCACGACCGGCTCCTCGATCGGCTGCACGACCGGCTCCGGCACGAACGGAGGGACCGGAGCGACCGGAGCAGGCGTCGGCACGACCGGAGCGACAGGCGCAACAGGCGCAGGCGGCGGAGCAACCGGAGCAACCGGAGCAACCGGCGCAGGCGGCGGAACCGGCGGAGCAACCGGCGCAACCGGCGCAGGCGGCGGAACCGGCGGAGCAACCGGCGCAACCGGTGCAGGCGGCGGAGCAACCGGCGCAACCGGCGCAACCGGCGCAGGCGGCGCAGGCGGCGCAGGCGGCGCAGGCGGTGGAGCAACCGGCGCAGCCGGCGCGACCGGCGCAGGCGGCGCAGGCGGCGGAGCAACCGGCGCAAGCGGCGGAGCAACCGGCGCAACCGGCGCAGGCGGCGGAGCAACCGGCGCAAGCGGCGGAGCAACCGGCG
>CAIQNH010000239.1 GCA_903873135.1 uncultured Actinomycetes bacterium | reverse complement strand
GACGACGGTGAACGTGCGGTCGCTGGCGGGGGCGACCCACTGGCCGCCGATGAAGAGCTGGTCGTAGCTGGACATGGGCCGCACGCTACCGGTCCCGCAACGCACGTCGCCTACCGTGTGGCGGTGGGCGACGGTGCGGTCGGGGTCGGCGTGGTGGGGCTCGAGCACCTCCACGTCTTCGAGTTGGTCCACGGCCTCCGAGCGGCGGGTGCCCGGGTGCTCGCCCACACCGGTGGCGGCACCCTGACGCCCGAGTTCAGCGGCTGGCTCCCGGAGTCCCGTACCACCGACCGGGAGGGGGTGCTCTCCGACCCGGAGGTCGACCTGGTCGTGCTCGCCGGCGTGCCGGCCGACCGGGCCGACGACGCCGTGGCGGCGCTGACTGCGGGCCGGTCGGTCCTGGCCGACAAGCCCGGCGTGACCACGCTCGGGCAGCTGGACCGGGTGTGCGACGCAGTCGCGGCGTCGCCCGGCCGCTGGTGGGTGCTGTTCACCGAGCGGTTCGGCGTCCCGGCGGTGCGGCACGCGGCCGAGCTCGCCCGCGCCGGTGCGATCGGTCGAGTCGTGGCGGTGCAGGGGAGCGCGCCGCACCGGGCCGCGTTCGCGTCCCGACCGGCGTGGTTCGCCGACCCGACCCGGGCCGGGTCGCTGCTCGTCGACCTGGCGACGCACCAGGTCGACCAGTTCCTGGCGGTCACGGGTGCCACCGAGGCGCGGGTCGTCCACGCCGCCTCCGGCAACGTCGCCGCACCGGAGCTGCCGGAGGTGCACGACGTGGCCGAGCTGGTGCTCGAGGGCGGTGGCGCCCGGGGTGTCCACCGGGTCGACTTCCTCGAGGCCGACGGGTTCCCGGCCTGGGGTGACGTGCGGCTCGTGGTCACGGGAACCGATGGGCGTCTCGAGGTTCGGACGCCGGTGGTCCACGGCGACGCCGGCGAGCCCGAGCTGTGGATCACCGACGGCGAGTCGCACCGGCGGGTGGAGGTGCCGGACCGGGCGACGTGGGCCGAGGACCTGCTCGCCGACCTGGCCGACGGGGGCGAGCGACTGATGTCCCGGGAGCACCCGGTCGCGGTGAGCCGGATCGTCCTGGAGGCGGAGGCGTGTGCCGTACCGTGGACGCCGTGACGACGCCGCCGTTCGACCTGCTCCGGCCGGGACGGACGATCACCGGCATGTCGGCGGTGCTGCTGCCGTACCTCGACCCCGACACTCCCGACCTCGACGGGCTCGCCGCCCACCTGGAACGGACGCTCGCCGCCGGGCTCGTCCCGGCGGTCAACATGGACACGGGGTTCGGTCCGTCGTTGGACGACGACCGCCGCGCCGAGGTGCTCGGCATCGCCCGGGACCTCTGCGCCGGTGCAGAGTTCGTGGCGGGTGCGCACGTCGACGACGCACCGGGTGACGCGCTCGACCTCGATCGCTACCACCAGCAGGTGGAGCTGATCGCCGGGCACGGCGGCACCCCCATCCTGTTCCCGTCCCACGGCCTCGGTGCCCTCGACGAGGAGGCGCAGGTCGCCGCCATGGCGGCGGTGGGGGAGCGCTGCGACCGGTTCCTCGGATTCGAGCTCTCCCGGGCCTTCCACCCGGCGGGGTTCGTCCTCTCCCTGGAGGGGTACCGGGACCTGCTGGCCATCCCGTCCTGCGTGGGCGCCAAGCACTCCTCGCTGGAGCGGGCCCCGGAGTGGGATCGCCTGCGGCTGCGGGACCGGGTCCGTCCGGAGTTCATGGTCCTCACGGGCAACGACCTGGCGATCGACATGGTCTGCTACGGCAGCGACTACCTGCTCGGCATCTCGACGTTCGCCCCGGACCTGTTCGCCGAGCGGGACCGTCGGTGGGCAGCGGGTGAGGAGTCGTTCCACCAGCTCGACGACGACCTGCAGTACCTGGGGCGGTTCGCGTTCCGCACACCCGTGCCGGCGTACAAGCACTCGGCGGCCCAGTTCCTCCACCTGCGGGGGTGGATCCGGTCCGACGTCACGCCCCGGGGCGCGCCGACGCGTCCCGGGTCGGACCGGGCGGTGCTGGCCGAGCTGGCCGGTCGACTCGGTGTGCTGGACCCGGGGGTGACGGTGTGACCCGTCGGCTCCCGTACCCGCAGGTCAAGTCGTTCGACGACCCGGCGGCGCTGCGCGCCCGTCTGGCGGAGCTCGCCGTGGACCTCCCCGTCGACGACGTGGTCGACCCCGGTGGCGTGCTGGCCGCGCCCCTCGAGGTGGCGGACCCGGCGGTCACGCTGCGGATTCCCAACCGGTTCTGCGTCCTGCCGATGGAGGGGTGGGACGGCACCGACGACGGCCGGCCGAGCGACCTGGTGCGCCGTCGGTGGGAGCGGTTCGGCGCCTCCGGCGCCGGGCTGGTGTGGGGTGGCGAGGCCGTCGCCGTGCGGCGCGACGGCAGGGCGAACCCGCACCAGCTGACCATCGGCGACCGCTCGGTCGACGACCTCGGCGAGCTGCTCGGTCTGCTGCGACGCGCAGCGGTCGGCGTCGGCGTCGCCCCCGTGGTCGGGCTGCAGCTCACCCACTCGGGACGCTGGTCACGACCCGACGGCCCGCCGGCTCCGCGGACCGCGCGCACCGACCCGGTGCTCGACGCCCGTGTCGGCGCCACGCCGTCGTCGTTGCTGAGCGACGACGAGCTCGACGAACTCGTCGGTTGCTTCGTCGAGGGAGCGGTGGTCGCCGCCGAGGCCGGCTTCGACTTCGTCGACCTGAAGGCGTGCCACGGCTACCTGGGCCACGAACTCCTCGCCGCGCACGACCGACCCGGTCGCTACGGAGGCGACCTGGACGGCCGCACGCGGTTCCTCCGCTCCTGCGTGGACGGGGTGCGGACGCGAGCGCCGGGACTGGCCGTCGGCGTGCGGCTGTCGGTGTTCGACCCGGGCCCGCACCGCACCGGCGTCGACGGCGTCGGCGAGCCCGACCCGGACGCCCTCGCCGTGTTCGGCCCGGTGGGCGCGGCCGGTCCGGACCTGACCGAGACGGTCGAGGTGGTCCGCTCCCTCGCCGACCGGGGTGTCCGCATGGTCTGCACCACGGTCGGCAGCCCGTACTGGTCGCCGCACGCGCAGCGTCCGGCCTGGTTCCCCCCGTCCGACGGCTACACCCCGCCTCGCGATCCACTGGTCGACGCCGCAGCGATGCTGCACGCCGCCCGGGACCTGCGGGCGGCGGTCCCGGAGGGTACGGCCGTCGTGGGGACGGGCTACACCTACCTCCAGCAGTTCCTGGCGCACGTCGGTCAGGCCACGGTGTCGGCCGGCTGGGTCGACACCGTCGGGCTGGGTCGATCCGCCCTGTCCTACCCGGACCTGCCCGCCGACGTGCTCGCCGGACGACCGCTGCGACCCCGCTCCCTGTGCCGCACGTTCTCGGACTGCACCACGGCGCCTCGTCACGGGCTGGTCTCCGGCTGCTACCCGCTCGACCCCTTCTACAAGGAGCGACCGGAACGGGTCGAACTGGCCCGGATCAAGCGCGACCTCGGCTGATCGCCTCGACCAGCCCGACGGTCCGGTCGATCTCGTCGGAGGTCGTCGTCACGTGCACCGAGGCCCGGACCATCGACTCGAGTCCGCGGGCGCCCAGGTCGATCCGGGCGTACGCCACGTTCGCCGTCCACACCTGCACGCGTCGTTCCGCGAGCAGTCGTTGCACCTCCTCCGGGGTCCGACCCTCGACGGTGAAGGTGACGATCCCGCACCTGCGTTCCCCCCGGTCGTGGACCTCCACGCCGTCGAGTGACCCCAGCGCGTCGCGCAGCGTCGTCCCGAGAGCCACGATCCGCTCGGCGATCGCGTCGATGCCGAGGTCGAGCGCGTACTCGACGGCCCGTCCGAGTCCGAGGAGGCCGGCGAGGTTGCGCTCGAACGACTCGAACCGCTGCGACCCGGGGGCGAGCTCGTAGCTGCGGTCGCCGGTCCAGACCGCACCCTGCGAGTCGAGCAGCACCGGGTCGAGCCGGTCGAGCAGGTCGCTCCGCACCCACAGGAACCCGGTCCCGCGGGGACCGCGCAGGAACTTGCGCCCGGTGGCGGTGAGGATGTCGCAGCCGAGCTCGTCGACGCGGGTGGGGAGCTGGCCGACGGACTGGCACGCGTCGAGCAGCAGGGGGACTCCGGCGGCGCGGCACGCTGCGCCGGCTCGCTCGGCCGGGTTCACCAGCCCGCCCTGGGTGGGCACGTGGACCAGGCTGACGAGCGCCACGGGACCGACGTCGAGCCGGCGGGTCAGGGCGTCGACGTCGACCTGGCCGTGCTCGTCGTCGGGCAGCACCTCGACGGTGATGCCCAGCGTCCGCTCGGCCCGCAGCAGGGCGAGCGCGTTGGTGACGTACTCGCTCCGGCACGTGAGCACGACGTCGCCCGCCCGGAGCGGGAGGGCCAGGAAGGCCCGGAGCCACGCCGAGCTGGCGCTGTCGCAGAGCGCCACCTCGCCGGCTGAGGCGCCCAGCATGCGGGCCACCGATGCGTGCACGCCGTCGAGCTCGTCGGCCACCGTGGCCGCCGCCTCGTAGCCACCGATCTCCGCCTCGAGCCGCAGGTGCTCGACGACCCGCTCGACGACCGACCCGGGCGAGGGTGACGCTCCGGCGTGGTTCAGGTGCACCCGCTCGAGCAGGCTCGGTGTGTCCCGGCGCAGTGCGTCGACGTCGAGGCCCACGGTCGGACGGTAGCGTGCGCCCGTGGCGGACGGGACCGGAGCGAGCTCGAACCGGCCGGTGGACCAGGTGGTCCGGGCCGAGTGGGTGGTGGTCGGCGACCCTGCCGACAGCCGGGTCCTCGACGACGGCGCCGTGGCGATCGTCGACGGCCGGATCGCGGCGGCGGGTCCGGCCGGGGAGGTCCTCGAGGCGCACCCCGGGCTCCCGACGACCCGGCTGGAGCGCCACGTGCTCGTCCCGGGCCTGGTGAACACGCACACCCACCTGGCCATGAACATGCTCCGCGGCAGCGCCGGCGACCGCGACCTGGCGGGATTCCTGGCCGTGGTCATGCCGCTCGAGGCGCGCAGCCTCACGCCGGACCGGGTCGAGCGGGCGACGCGTGCCGCTGCGGTCGAGCTGGTACGCAGCGGTGTCACGACGTCGATCGACATGTACTTCGACGTGGAGTCAGGGCTCCGTGGTGCATCGTCGGTCGGGCTGCGGTTGCTGACGGGCCCGACGCTCATCGAGGGTGGTCCGACCACGGCCACCTGGGACGAGGTCGTCGCCGCGGCGGGGGAGTGGCTCGACCGGCGTCCGGCGTCCGGTACCTGGCGGCCGGTGATCGGTCCGCACGGTACCTACACGGTCACACCCGACCAGCTGGCGGAGGTGGCGGCGGTGATCGACGGCCGGGACTGCATCCTCCAGATCCACCTGTCGGAGACCGAGGCCGAGAACCAGACGGTGCTCGAGCGGTACGGTTCGCGGCCCCTCGGTGTCCTGGAGGCCGCCGGACTGCTCACCCGGGACACGGTGCTGGCCCACGGGGTGCACCTCTCCGCCGACGAGATCCGACGGGTCGCCGAGGTGGGTGCGGCGGTGGCGCACTGTCCGGCGTCGAACCTGAAGCTGGCCTCCGGTGTGGCGCCGGTCCGTGACCTGCTCGCCGCCGGTGCGACGGTCTCGCTCGGCACCGACGGTCAGGCGAGCAACGACGATCTGGACCTGCTCGCGGAGATGCGGCTCGCCGCGCTGTTGCACAAGGGCACCTCGTCCGGTGCCGCCGGTCCCGACGCCACTGCGCTCCCCGCGCCGGTCGCGCTGCGGATGGCGACGCTGAGCGGTGCCGAGGCGCTCGGCCTCGAGGCGCTCACGGGCTCCATCGAGGTGGGCAAGGTCGCCGACCTGACCGCCGTCGACCTGTCGAGTCCGTGGATCGAGCCGGTTCGCGATCCGATCGGATCGCTGGTCTACTCCGCCTCGCGTGCCGACGTGGCGGCGGTGTGGGTGGAGGGCCGGGCGGTGGTGTCCGAGGGTCGCTGCGTCAGCGTCGACGAGCGCGACGTGGTGCGCTCGCTGCGGTCCCTCGGCGAGGAGATCCACTCGAGCTAGCCACGCCCTGGTCGTCGGTCGTCCCGGAGCCGCCGCCGTCGAGTCCGGCCCCGGCCAAACCCTCCCACAGCAGGTTGGCGATGAACTGCACGAAGTCGGACCGGCTCAGCGTCCGCCGCTCGAGCCACCACTCGGTGCTCACGTGGACCATCCCGAGGATGCCGAAGGCCCAGGGTTCGGCCGGTCCCGAGTCGGCACCCGACGCCCGCAGGGCCTGACCGAGCGCCCGGGACACCGTCCGTCCGAGGTCGTCGACGAGCCGCCGCTCGTCGAGTCGTCGGCCGGCGCCGAAGCTGCCCTCGGAGAGGAAGCTGTAGATGTGGGGGTCCTCCTCGATGAATCCGACCCAGACGTCGATCGACCGCACCACCCGCTCACGGGAGTCCTCGGTCTCGGTCCACACCGCAGCGAAGCGGTTCTGCAGCTCGGTGGAGAACCGGGCGGCGATGGCGTCGGCGAGGCCGGCCTTGTCACCGAAGTTCGCGTAGATGATCGGCTTGGTGATGCCGGCCTCGTGGGCGATCTCCTCCATGGAGACCTGGGCGCCGTCCCGTCGGATCGCCGCCACTGCGGCGTCGATGAGCTCCTCGCGTCGGTCCTCGGTGGCCCCGCGGCTGCGGCGTCGACGATCCCCCACGGGAACGAGGGTAGCCGCCGCTTGACACGTGTGGTTACCGCCGGTAAGTTACCGACGGTAACCACACGCCCCGAGGGCCGTCCCCCGGCCCTCGGCGAACCACCTGGAGGTGGAACCGTGACCACGACCCTGACCACCGGCCGCTCGGAGCTGGCCGGGAACGACGACGACGGTGAGCGGTCCGAGCGACGGCTGGGACAGCTCATCCGTGCCTCGGCGACTCGAGCGACCGATCCGGCGACCGCACCCGAGCTCGCGGGACGGCTCGGCGACGGACAGCTCGTCCCGGCCGAACTGCTGAGCACCGCCGGACTCGATCTCGACCTCACCCCCGAGCAGTGGGCCGAACTGTCCCGTGAGGAGGTGGCGTCGATCCTGGTCGCCGGCATCCGCTTCGAGGCAGTCCTCACCGCAGGGTTCGGCATCGACGTGGCGAACCGACTCGACGTGGCCGGCGCACGTGCCGACTACGCGCTCGTGGAGGTGGGGGAGGAGACGCGTCACTCCCGCCTGTTCGCGGACCTGGTCCGTCAGATCGGACCGAAGGCCCCCGATCGACTCGACCGCCGCACGCTGCGGATCATCGACCGTGTCGGCACCGCGACGATCATCCAGCTGCCGGCCACGTTCCACGCACTCGTGCTGGGTGGCGAGGAGATTCCCGACCTGCTCCAGCAGCTGGCCTCCGAGCACCCCGACACCGACGAGCACCTGGCGGCGGTCAACCGCTACCACCGGATGGAGGAGGCGAGGCACCTCTCCTACGCCCGTCTCCGGCTGCGCGAGATCTGGCCGACGGCGTCCCGGGTCGACCGTTGGGCGCTGCGACACCTGGCCCCGCTCGTCATCGGCGGCATGTGGGACACGCTCGTCCAGCCGGGTGTCTACGAGACGGTCGGCCTGCCCGGCTGGTCGACCTGGCGTCGGGTGCGGCGGAGCGTCGTCCGCACCGAGCTCCGCCACCGGGCCTGCCGACCGGTGCTCGCCACCCTCCTCGACGCCGGCGTCGTCCGACCGGGGTCGGTTCCACGAGCCTGGCGGCGGCTCTGTGGCGTGGACCGCTCGGGCGCCCCGATCCGACGGGTCTGACCCTCCCGGGTCTGGATCGCCCGATTCCCGGGCGGATCGACGCTCCGCCGGACCCACCAGCCCCGTCTGGCGGGCTCCACCGCCTCGGTCCGGGCACAGAGCCTTGACCCGGGCCACCCCTGAGGCCCACACTGACCCGGCGAACGGGAGGGCTACCCGTCGCAGTGGGAATGGGGGGCGAGATGAGGCGGATCGTGTGGATCGGCGCCGCGGTGTTGGCCGTGGTGGCGACGGTGTTGTTCTCGCTGCCGAGCGCAGACGCCCAGAAGGTGGCCAACCCCGGTTCGTTCACGATCACCCCGACCAACGGTCTCATCCTCATCAACCAGACCGCGATCTCGCTCGCGCCCCGGGCGCTCCCCGAGTGCTCCGACGGCATCAACAACGACGCCCTGACCGGGACGGACTACGTGGCGACCGGTACCGCCCCGTCGAACGGCGCCGACCCGCAGTGCACGAGTGCGCTCGACGACTCCGAGCTCGCCGGCGGATTCCAGGCCAAGGTGGACCCGGTCCTCACCGGTACCGTCGACGCCGCCGGCAACGTCACCATCCCGACGACGGGCGTGGTGCTCCCCAAGGCGTACATCGCGGTGCCCGACACCAACCCGGCGAACTACCCGTACGTCCTCACCGCCGAGGTCATCGCGACCGCTGCGGCGACCGGCACCCTCAACCCGTTGACCGGTGCGACCAACATCCGTCTCCGTTTCCGGATCCGACTCAACGGCTCGCCCTTCGGTGTCTACGTCGGCGCCTCCTGCGGCATCGGCACGACCGCGGCCCCGATCGACATCAACGTCCTGACGACGGGTACCACGTCGCCGCCGGCGCCCAACACTCCGATCTCCGGATCGCCGTACCTGACCAACGGGACCTTCCGTCTGGTCAACAACTCGTTCGCCGTCCCGGGAGCATCGGGCTGCGCGCCGCTCATCGGGACGACCGACGGCATCAACGGCGTCGTCAACCAGAACCTCGGCATCCCGGCTGCCGCCGGCAAGAACGCTGCCATCCTCGACGGCCAGACGAACCCGGTCCTGCTCCGGGGCGTCATCGCCAAGATCACCACCGACCCGGTGCTGCTGAGCGGTGCGTCGCCGTTCCCGGTGACGTTCGACGCGTCCAGCTCGACGGTGACCAAGGCGCCGGCCACCTACCTCTGGGAGTTCCCGGACGGCACCACGTCCAACCAGGTCTCGGTCACCAAGTCCTTCTCCACCCTGGGTCTCAACGCGGTGAAGCTGACGGTCACCGACGCCGACGGTGACTCAGCGACGGTCCAGAAGAACGTCAACGTGACCCCGCCGACCACGACGACCACGACGTCGACGACGACCACGACCTCGACCACCACGACGACCGAGCCGACGACGACCACGTCGACGACCACGACGACGACGGAGCCGCCGACGACGACCACGACGACGACGGAGCCGCCGACGACCACGACGTCGACCACCACCACGACGACGGAGCCGCCGACGACGACCACGTCGACGACCACGACGACGACGGAGCCGCCGACGACGACCACGACGACGACGGAGCCGCCGACGACCACGACGTCGACCACCACCACGACGACGGAGCCGCCGACGACGACCACGTCGACG
>CAIQNH010000238.1 GCA_903873135.1 uncultured Actinomycetes bacterium | reverse complement strand
GCAGGCGATCCCCTCCGACCGCCCGAGCCCACCGATGCCCTCGGCTCGCCGACCCTTCACCGACACCGGTGCCTCCACCACTGCGGACAGTCGTTCCCGCATCTGTTCCCGGTACGGAGCGATCGCCGGACGCTCCGCCACAACGGAGCAGTCCACGTTGACCACACGCCAGCCGTCCGCGTGGAGTCGGCGGACGACCTCGGCCAGCAGGTCGATGCTGTCCGCCCCCCGCCAACGCTCGTCGGTGTCGGGGAACAGCATCCCGATGTCGCCCAACCCGACCGACCCGAGCAGCGCGTCAGCCACGGCGTGGGCCACGACGTCGGCGTCCGAGTGTCCGGCGAGCCCGGGGGACCCGGGCACCACCACCCCGCCCAGGACGAGCGGCCGATCCGGGTCGTCGCTGAATCGGTGGATGTCGAACCCGTTACCCACCCGCATGGTCACGCTCACGAGTCTCCCCCACCGGGACCCTGCGGCGCCGACTCCCCGACCGGACCGGCCGCCAGGTAGGCCTCGATCACCAGCCGGTCCTCCGGGGTGGTCAGCTTGACGTTGCGCACGTCACCGTCGACCAGGACGACGTTCCCACCCGCCGCCTGGACGAGCGAGGCGTCGTCGGTGGCGTCCGAGCCGTCGGCGTGCGCAGCCCGCAGCGACGCCGCATCGAACGCCTGGGGCGTCTGGACCGCCCGGAGCTCGTCTCGGTCCACGACCGATCCGTCGGTCCGACGGATCGTGTCGACCACCGGCACCACCGGCACCGCTGCGGCCGCACCGTCGACGACCGCCCGGACCACCCGGGAGAACAGGGGCGGTGTCGCGAGCGGACGGGCGGCATCGTGGACGACCACCACCGCAGCGTCGTCGGGCACCGCGTCGAGGCCACGCCGGACGGACTCGGACCGGGTCGCCCCTCCGGCCACCACGGCCGCCGGGGCGACGTCACCGCCCGCCGACCGGTCCTCGGCGAGTCGACGCTCGGCCTCCACCGACTCGGAGGACACCACCAGGACCACGCCGTCACACGCAGCGAGCGCCGTGTCGAGGCTGCGGTCGAGCACCCGCCGACCGGCGATGGACTCGAACTGCTTGGCCCCGCCGTACCGTCTCCCGGATCCGGCGGCGACCAGCACGCACCAGACCGGACCGCCGGGGCCGAGAATGTCCGTCACCACCGGCACGGTACAGTCTCGACGGTGACCGACATGAGCCTGCTCCGCAACGTCGAACTCTTCGGCGGCTTCAGCGACGACGAGCACCGTCGGCTCGCAGACGCAGCGGTCGTCATGGACCTGATTCGTGGCGACGTGCTCTTCACCGAGGGCTCCGAGGCCGACGCCTGCTACGTGGTGACCGACGGTCGGATCGCCATCTCCAACCGGTCGGTCGACGGCCGGGAGTCCATGGTCGCGCTCATGGAGCGAGGCGACCTGTTCGGCGAGATGGGGCTGTTCGACGGACTCGGCCGCTCAGCCGAGGCACGCGCGCTCGAGTCCTCCGAGGCGATCCGGATCCCCTACGAGGCCCTCCGTGCCGTGTGGGACGACCGGCCCGAGCTCCTGTGGTCCGTCGTCCAGCTCCTCAGCCAACGGATCCGCGCCACCGACGAGGCGCTCGCCGACGCGTTCTTCCTGGACGTGACGGGCCGCACGGCCAAGCACCTGCTCGAGCTGGCAGGCGACCAGGACGCCTTCGAGATCCCGATCACCCAGGAGGAGCTCGCCGGCCTGGTCGGAGCGTCACGGGAGCGGGTGAACAAGGCGATCGCCAGCTTCCTCAAGCTCGGCTGGATCGAGCAGGAGGACCGGAACTACCGGATCCTCAACCGACGGGAGCTGGAGATCCGCTCCAGCTGATCCGGCGCCGTGGTCCGCGCACGTGGACCACAGGATCCGCACCACGGCCCTCGTTCGCCACACGGCTGCTACCGTCTGGCGCACCACGCAGCCGATCCGCCACTGCGACCGATCGTCCGACGACACGCCATCGGCGCCCGGCTGCTCCGACACCACCGACCCGGGGAGGGACGACCGTGGGCATCTTCAAGAAGATCAAGGACGGCATCGAGTCGGGTGCCGCCGCAGCGCAGTTCGGTCAGGAGAACGCCACGCAGGCAGCACAGGCCGGACAGATCGGCGTGTCGGGCATGCCGGTCGACCCGGCGGTCCTGGGCGGACCCTCCTCCGCTCCCCTGTCGACCGACGACCCGCTGCTGCAGCCCATCAACGGCATCGGCATCCCCGAGTACGCCCACGTCGCCAAGGAGGCGCAGGCCCGCGGCATCACCGACGAGGCCGGGGTCGTCGCCCTGTCCGGCGAGCTCGGCTACGACCCGGCTGTGTTCGGCCCCGCCATGACCGAGTGGATCGCCCGCATGGGGCAGTCGATGGTCGTCGGGCAGGAGTTCCGCCGGGCGCTCGGCTACTGAGCCGACCGGCTCAGACGCCCGCCAGGAACGCGAGCGCCCGATCCCAGGCGTCGGCCGCGTCGTCGGCGCGGTGCGTCGGCCGCGAGGGGTCGTGCACGAACCCGTGGTCGGCACCCTCGTAGCGCAGCACGGTGACGCCCGACGCCTCGAGGCGTGCCACCTGCTCGGGTGGCGTCCAGGCGTCCTCGCTCCCCACGACCGAGAGCACCTCCACCGACCCCCGACGTCCGAGTGCGTCGAGGGGCTCGCCGTGTCCCGGCCCGCGCCACGGTTCGGGCACCTCGATCATCCCGTAGAACGACACGACGCGGTCGAACCGGCCGGAGGCGGAGGCGAGCAGCGAGTACATCCCACCCATGCAGAACCCGACGCAGCCGACCCGGGGAGTGTCGGTGAGGTCGGCGGCGGCCACGGCGTCACCGAGCACGTCGTCGTCGCGGAGCGATGCCAGCACCTCGAACCGCTGGGCGGCGCCGTCCGGGTCCTCGGACCCGGGGAGCGACCGACCGGGGAACGGTTCGAACGTGGCCACCGTCCACCCCGTCCGGGCTGCGAGCGTGTGGCAGAGGTCCGTGAACAGCGGTCGGAGCCCCCAGATGTCGGGGATCACCACCAACCCGCGCTCGGCACCCTCGGTCCGGGCCACGTGGCCCGGGGTTCCGGACGCCAGTTCCACCTGCACGGTCCGAGCCTAGGTGCTCACCACCTCGACCACGCTGCCGTTCGGACGACTGACCGTCAGGCGTAGCGGTCCAGGATGCTGGACTCGGCGATCCGGTCGAGCGCGTCCTTGATCGTCCGCGCCCAGACCTCGCCGACACCGTCGACGGCGGCCAGCTCGTCGACGGAGGAACGCATGAGCTTCTCGAGCGAACCGCAGTGGGCGACGAGCGCGTCGCGGACCTCCTCCGGCACCCGCTGGACCCGAGCCAGCATCCGGTGCCCCTTCGGGGCGACCGGTGAGTCGAGCTCGTCGGCCTCGCCGGAGAGGTGGAGCAGGTGGGCGATCTCCACCGCGTCGAAGAGGTGGTCGGTGTCGAGCTGACCGAGCGTCTCGATCGCCTGCTCCAGATCCCACGCCGCATCGTCCTGGACGTAGTCCTTGACGACCAGCAGGCGTTCGTCCTCCACACCGGCGAGCATCTCGTTGAGCTGGAGCCGGATCAGTCGACCGTCGGTCCCGAGCTCGACCAGGTGGCGCTCGATCTCGTCGGAGATGCGGGCGACCATCTCGGCCCGCTGGAGCAGCGTGACGACATCCCGGAGGGTGACCTGGTCCTCGACCTCGAGGTAGCTGAGGTTGTTGGACTCCTCGTTGAGCCGCTGCTTGTAGCGCTCGAGGGTCTGCAGGGCCAGGTCGCAGCGACTCAGGATCGCCGGGATGGGCTCGAGCTGGTACCGGGAGTTGCGGGTGTAGACGGTGACCACCGCCATGTCCTCCGAGACCGAGATCACGGGGATGCCGATGGAGCGAGCGACCCGCTCGGCCGTGCGGTGCCGGGTACCCGTCTCCTCGGTCGGCACGTTCGGGTTGGGCATCAGGTGGACGTTGGCCCGGGCGATGTAGCTCACGTCGGGAGTGAGGACGATCGCCCCGTCGGTCTTGGCCAGCTCGGAGAGACGCTGCGCGTTGTACGCGGCGTTGACGAGGAACCCACCGGAGGAGATGTTGAGCACCTCGGGGCCGTCGCCGATCACGATCAACGCGCCCATCTTGGCCTTGAGGATGCGGTCGAGACCCTCCCGGAGCGGCTGGCCGGGCGCGACCGCCGCCAGTGCCTCCATGAGGTCGGGGTCACGGTGCTCCACGCCCGCAGTGTAGGTGAGGACGGCTCCGATCACTCCGTGTGGCACGTCCGGGGCGGGACCACTCAGGCGGCGAGCAGGTCTGCGAGCGCCTCGGGCAGGGACGACGGGCGCATGATCTCCACCCCTGCTCCGGGCCTCGTCTCGACGTCCAGCGCCGGCGTGGAGCCCGGCACCACCACCGTCCGGGCACCGATCCGGACGGCCTCGGCGACCCGGGAGTCGACCCGGGACACCTGCCGGAGCTCACCGCCCAACCCGACCTCACCGCACAGGACCACGCCGTCGGGGAGTGCGACGTCGAACGCCGCCGAGGCGAGCGACACGCAGACCGCCAGGTCTGCTGCCGGTTCGACCAGTCGGGCCCCTCCCACGGTGGCGGTGTAGACGTCGTGGCGGGCCAGGTTCACCCCGGCCCGCTGCTGGAGCACGGCGAGCAGCAGGGCCAGTCGGCCGGCGTCGACCCCCTGGCCGGACCGCCGGGGCTGCGGCTGCGCCGAGGGGACCACCAGACCCTGCACCTCGACCAGCATGGAGCGCGACCCGTCGCACGAGGCGCTCACCGCCGAGCCCGACCGGACGGCGTGACGGTCCGCCAGGAAGAGCTCCGACGGGTCGACCACCGCCACCAGGCCACGGTCTGCTGCACGGAGCACCCCCACCTCGTCGGTCGAACCGAACCGGTGCTTGGACGCACGCAGCAGTCGCAGCTCGTGGTGACGGTCGCCCTCGAGCGAGAGCACGGTGTCCACCACGTGGGCGAGCGTCTGCGGGCCGGCCACGTGGCCCTCCTTGGTCACGTGGCCGACCACGACGACCGGGACGCCCAGACGCTTGGCTGCGGCGACCAGACGGTGGGCACACTCCCGCACCTGGACGACGGTCCCCGGTGCCGATCCGGTGGTGGCGTCGTGCAGGGTCTGGATGGAGTCGACGATGCAGACGCCCGGTCGCACCGCGTCCAGGTGGACGAGCACGTCGGCCAGCGAGGTGCTCGCCGCCAGCAGGACACCCGGGTGCAGCGCGCCGATGCGTTCGGCACGCAGTCGGACCTGTGCCGCCGACTCCTCGCCCGTGACGTAGAGACCGGTCCGGCCCGCACGTGCGGCAGCGGCGAGGAGTTGGAGCACGAGCGTGGACTTGCCCACGCCCGGCTCGCCCGACAGCAGCGTGACGCTGCCGGGGACCAGCCCGCCACCGAGGACCCGGTCGAACTCGGTGACCCCGGTGGGCACCGGCCGACCGTCGACCGGGGGCACCTCGGTGACCGGTGTCGGCGGCGTGGTGACCGCGCCGGGATCCACCGTGAGGACCGGCGCCTCGAGCTCCTCGGAGAGGGTGTTCCACTCGCCGCAGCCGTGACAGCGACCGGACCACTTGGGGGAACCGGCGCCACAGCTGAGACACCTGAAGACGATGCGTGATCGGGACACGCCGGGAAGGTACCGACCGGGTGTGACAGCGCTGCTCAGCGACGGGAGCGCAACGCCGCCGCGACCGCTGAGCCCAGCAGGACCACCACGACGACCAGACCGAGCACTCGGGTCGCGCTCACCACCGTGGACTCGGCGACCACCTCGACCGAGGCCGGCACCCCTCCCGTCAGCGGCACCGAGCCCGACTGCTCCGTCCCACCCGGGAGTCGGACGACCAGGGTGGCCGTGGCCGCCTCCGGTCGGTCGGCGCCGATCGACGCGAGCTCCTCGGCCGTCCGCCCCAGCGGGAGTCCGTCGAGGAGCGCGGTCAACTCCGGGTCCGAGAGGACCGCCGGGTCACCCGAGGAGCGCAGGACCGACCGCCAC
The DNA here is from genome assembly GCA_903873135.1 of uncultured Actinomycetes bacterium. Classification (GTDB taxonomy): domain Bacteria; phylum Actinomycetota; class Acidimicrobiia; order Acidimicrobiales; family Microtrichaceae; genus SXMI01. The sequence goes on along the minus strand of CAIQNH010000238.1, from coordinate 17,256 downwards.
CGGTAGTCGGTGGCGAGCTGCGAGGAGTCCACCTGCAACGACGCCTCCTGCACCGGACCGTCGGGCCCGGCGAGCTGCTCCAGCAGGACCGGGACCTCCTCCGGCGAGTCGAACCGGCGTCTGGCACCCACGACCAGACCACCGTCGGGGCCGGGCGCCGGATCCACGACCTCCCAGCCACCGGGGGCCAGGTCGGCCACGTCGAGCTGGGCCGGGTCGCCGAGCGCGGCGGCGGCCTCCCGATCGAGCGTCACCGTCACCGTCACGACACCCGAACCGTCCGGGGCGACGTCGACCACGGTCTCGGCCTGCACCCGGCAGGCGCCTCCGACGACGAGCGACCCCAGGATCGCTCCCCACGCGACGACCCGACGGAGGGACGCCGGCGTACGACCGACCGGCGACCGGCCGGGAATCGACGCGCCGGTCACTCGCCAGTCGTGCTGGCGAGCTCCTCGAGCGGCGGCGGGGTGTACCCCTCGACGGCCCGGAAGGCGATCTGCTCGGTGGTGGGATCCTCCGGGTCGGGCTCGACGTCGACGACGATCGTCTGACCGGCCCGGAACTCCTTCCAGAGGAGCTGCTCGGAGATCGGGTCCTCGACCAGCCGCTGGATGGCCCGCCGCAGCGGACGGGCGCCCAGTGTCGGGTCGTAGCCGCGCTGACCCAACAGGACCTTGGCGGCCTCCGTGACCTCGAGCCCGATCCCCTGACTGGCGAGCTGCTCGGCCACCCGACCCATCATCAGGTCGACGATGGAGGTGACCTCCTCCTGGCTGAGCTCGTGGAAGACGATGACCTCGTCGATCCGGTTGAGGAACTCCGGCCGGAAGTGCTGCTTGAGCGCCTCGTTGACCTTCTCCTTCATGCGCTCGTACGTGACGGCCTCGTCCTGCTTGGTGAAGCCGACGTTGGCGCGGCGCAGGTCGGCCGTTCCCAGGTTCGACGTCATGATCAGGACGGTGTTGCGGAAGTCGACCGAGCGACCCTGCGAGTCGGTCAGGCGACCTTCCTCGAGGATCTGCAGGAGCGTGTTGAACACGTCCGGGTGGGCCTTCTCGATCTCGTCGAACAGGACGACGGAGAAGGGCTTGCGCCGCACCGCCTCGGTGAGCTGGCCGCCCTCCTCGTAGCCCACGTAGCCGGGCGGGGAGCCCACGAGCCGACTGACCGTGTGCTTCTCCATGTACTCCGACATGTCCAGGCTGATCATGGCGGTCTCGTCGCCGAAGAGGAACTCGGCGAGCGTCTTGGCGAGCTCCGTCTTGCCCACGCCCGACGGGCCCAGGAAGATGAAACTGCCCGAGGGTCGCTTGGGGTCCTTGAGGCCGGCCCGCGTCCGGCGGATGGCCTGGGACACGGCGTGGATCGCCGCCTCCTGACCGATCACCCGCTTGTGGAGCTCGTCCTCCATGCGCAGGAGCTTGGTCGTCTCCTCCTCGGTGAGCTTGTAGACGGGGATCCCGGTCCACAGCGACAGCACCTCGGCGATGGCCTCCTCGTCGACCTCGTCGAAGAGATCCACACCCGACGCCTTCATCTCGGCGTCCTTCTCGGCCTTGCGGGCGAGCAGCTCCTTCTCCCGGTCGCGCAGGCGGCCGGCCTCCTCGAAGTCCTGCGACTCGACGGCGTCCTGCTTGGCGCGGACCACGTCGGCGAGCTCGTTCTCGATCTCCTGGTAGTCCGGCGGGGTCTGCATGCGCCGGATCCGCAGCCGGGAACCGGCCTCGTCGATCAGGTCGATCGCCTTGTCCGGCAGGAAGCGGTCCGAGATGTACCGGTCGGCGAGGTTGGCCGCTGCCACGAGCGCCTGGTCGGTGATGGTCACCCGGTGGTGCTGCTCGTAGCGCTCGCGGAGGCCCTTGAGGATCTCGATGGTGTGCGCAACGGACGGCTCGTCCACGATGATCTTCTGGAAGCGGCGCTCGAGCGCGGCGTCCTTCTCCAGGTGCTTGCGGTACTCGTCCAGCGTGGTGGCTCCGATCGTCTGGAGCTCTCCACGGGCCAGCATCGGCTTGAGGATGGAGGCGGCGTCGATGGCGCCCTCGGCGGCACCGGCACCGACGAGCGTGTGGATCTCGTCGATGAACAGGATGATGTCGCCCCGGGTCTTGATCTCCTTGAGCACCTTCTTGAGGCGCTCCTCGAAGTCGCCGCGGTAGCGGGAGCCCGCCACGAGCGCTCCGAGGTCGAGCGTGTAGAGCTGCTTGCCCTTCAGGGTCTCCGGCACCTGGTCGGCAGCGATGGCCTGGGCCAGACCCTCCACGATGGCGGTCTTGCCGACACCCGGCTCACCGACGAGGACCGGGTTGTTCTTGGTCCGACGGGAGAGCACCTGCATCATGCGCTCGGTCTCGCGGTCCCGGCCGATGACCGGGTCCAGCTTCTTGTCCCGGGCCAGCTGGGTGAAGTTGCGGCCGAACTGGTCGAGCACGAGCGAGCCGGCCGGGGTCTCCGAGGAGGAACCGCCGGTCGTGGCGCCCGCCTTCTCGCCGGAGGGAGCCGAGCCGCCCGAGCCGGAGTAGCCCGACAGGAGCTGGATGACCTGCTGGCGCACCCGCGACAGGTCGGCGCCGAGCTTGACGAGCACCTGGGCGGCGACGCCCTCGCCCTCGCGGATCAGACCGAGGAGGATGTGCTCGGTCCCGATGTAGTTGTGCCCGAGCTGCAGCGCCTCCCGCAGCGACAGCTCCAGGACCTTCTTGGCCCTCGGGGTGAAGGGGATGTGGCCGGACGGGGACGCTCCGCCCTGTCCGATGATCTCCTCCACCTGACTGCGGACCGCCTCGAGCGAGATGCCCAGCGACTCGAGGGCCTTGGCCGCGACGCCCTCGCCCTCGTGGATCAGACCGAGGAGGATGTGCTCGGTCCCGATGTAGTTGTGGTTGAGCAGGCGCGCCTCTTCCTGCGCCAGCACGACGACCCTGCGGGCTCGGTCGGTGAATCGCTCGAACACCCAGTACCTCCCGGTGTGGTTGCGGTCATTGTAGCCCTGACCCCGGACACGTCGGTCCGCGAGTTGGGCCCTCCACCACCTCGAGTGAGGATTCGTCCAGATGTGACAGACGTCCGGGAATGTCACCCGGCGGGTCGTCGCCGGGGCGACCCGCCGGCCCCGGCGAGGTCGCATGGGGCGATCCACCGGCTCGCCTGTATCCTGCGCACGTGGCCGGAGTGAACCCCCTCGACGCCGTGCCGTTCATGCAGGCGGACCTGGCCCGCGTCGAGCAGCTCCTGGGATCGAGCGCAGCATCGGCCGACCCCTACCTGACCGAGATCTGCTCGCACCTCGTCGCCGCCGGCGGCAAGCGGGTGCGACCCGGGTTCTGCCTGGCCTCGTCCGCAGTGGTGCTGCCCGACGGCACCGAGTCCTCGGACAGCTCGGTGATCGGCGCCGCTGCCGTCGAGCTGGTCCACCTGGGCTCGCTCTACCACGACGACGTGATGGACGAGGCCGTGGTCCGTCGGCAGGTCGAGAGCGTCAACGCCCGCTGGGGCAACATCCGGGCCATCCTGGCCGGGGACTTCCTCCTCGCCCGGGCGTCGGAACTCGCTGCGTCGCTCGGGGTCGAGGTCGCCGGCCTGCTGGCCTCCACGATCGTGCGACTCTGCGAGGGGCAGGTGCTCGAGCTCAAGCACTCCTTCGACGTCGGCCGGACCGAGGCGCAGTACCTCGACGCGATCCACGGCAAGACGGCCTCGCTGCTGGCGTCGGCGTGCCGGATCGGAGCCATCGTCGCAGAACTCGACCGTGACCACACCGAGGCCCTCACGACCTTCGGGACGGGCTACGGCATGGCCTTCCAGATCGTGGACGACGTGCTCGACGTCGTGGCCACCGAGGCCGACCTGGGCAAGCCGGCGGGCCACGACATGGAGGAGGGCGTCTACACCCTCCCCGTCATCATCGCCATGGCGTCCGGACACGGCGAGGACCTGCGTGCGCTGCTCGGCGGACCCATCGACACCGCGAGCCGGGACAAGGCGCTCGACATCGTGCGCGACTCCGACGGTGTCGCCCGCTCGATCGAGCGGGCCCGGACGTTCGCCAACGAGGCTGCGCAGTCGCTCGACACCCTGCCCGACGGTCCCGGGGTGCGGGGCCTGCGGGCGGCCGCCGACTACCTGCTCGCGCAGGTCGAGCTCGCCGCCGCCTGAGCCGGTCGGTGCCGCCCGACCGGCGGCTACATCAACTGGGTGGTGTCGGTCACCGAGTGCTGGAAGATCCCGGTGCCGCCGACGACCCGGAGGGAACCGATCCCCGTGAGGAAGTCGAGCATGTGCGGGGTGCCCATGTGCTCGGCGAGCGCCTCCGGCGAGGACCACTCCTCGTAGACCCGGAACCGACCCGGCTGGTCGATGTCGGCCCAGAACCCGTAGGTCCCGTTGCCCGGCTCGGCGAGGGTGGCCGCCACGAGCGGACGGAACAGGTCCTCGGCCGCAGCGTGGTCCTCGGGGTCGAACTCGATCACTCCACTGACGATCAGCATGCGGGCGAACCTAGCGGAGTCGGTCGAGGGCGTTCGTGACCACCGCCCGCACCCGGTCGACTGCGACCGGGCCGGACTGCTCGCCCACGGCACCCCCGACCAGGAACGGTCCGGACTGGGCCAGGAACGTGCGGACCGACCGGAACTCCGGGCTGCCCGCCGGAGGCGGCTGCAGCCAGGTGTTGACCCGGACCTCGGGTCCCAGGTCGATCGGCGTGTCCTGGTGGACCACCTCGGCCACCGCAGGATCGGCGACCCCGAACGGAGCGGCGAACCCGGAGCACTCACCCGTCCCCGCCCCCTGCTCCATGGACCAGGCGTTGAACAACCAGCGAGCGTCGGCGGCGGAGCCGAACTCCAGCACACGCGCACCGCCCTGGCCTCCCGGCCACACCGCGAGCTTGTCCCAGACCCCGCTCACGACGATCTCCGGGGTGTCGAACCCCGGGCACTCCGGATTGTCGGTCGCGTTGAACGCTCGCCACCGGCCGCGGGCCGGGAGCTGCGGCAGCACGGGCGCAGCCACGTTCACGACCGACGCGTCCGGACCGAACGGTGCGAGCACCTCGGACCCGTCGCCGAGTTCGGCGAGCAGCACCGACGAGCGGTCGGCCACTCCGGGGACGTCGAAGGACAGTCCGGGGAGCGGACCGCCGCCGGAGTTCTCACGGGTGGGCACCTCGCCGTCCTCGGTCAGGTCGAACGCCGTGGTCGGCGTCACCGGACCGGCGGCACCGGACGGGATGCGCCCCGGAGTCGCCGAGGTCGGGGTCACCGCCTGCTCCGACGCGCCGATGGCCTCCTCCGGGAGCGGTTCCGAGCGGTCGTTGCGGACCAGCAGGACAGCGACCACGGCGAGCAGCGCCACACCGGCGAGCACCGCCACCGTCGTCACCGCCCGGGCCACCCCGGGGCGTCGCGGGACGGTGGGCGGCGGGAGGGTCTGCTCCGCCGCAGCGGCCGTCGTGACGACCTCCCGCACCGGCGGCACGTCCTCCTCGACCGGCACCTCGTCGAGCACCACGAGCGACGTCGGCTCGTGGCCGGCGTCCACCTCCATGGCCCGGAGCTCCTCACCGAACTCGAGGGCCGACGCCGGCCGGTCCGCCGGGTCGGTCGACATGGCACGGTGGACCAGGTCCGCCAGTCCCGGCGGCAGGTCGCTGCGCTCCAGCAGACGGCGCTCGTCGCGTGCCACCCGTCGCACGATGACGAGCGGGCTCTCGCCAGACTCGCCCACCGCAGGCCGACCGTCGAGCAGCTCGAACATGGTGGAGGCCAGGCCGTACACGTCGGCGGCCGACGTCACGGCCTCGCCGTCGAACAGCTCCGGGGCGGCGTGCAGCGGCGTGAAGACCGACAGGCTCCGGCTCGAGACACCCGTCCCCAGCCGGGCGATCCCGAAGTCACCCAGCACGGCCTGACCCGACCGACCGACGAGCACGTTCTGCGGCTTGACGTCGCCGTGGATCACACCGTTGCGGTGCGCCGACTCGAGCGCCCCGGCCAGCTCGACGGCGTGCCGGATCACCCGGTCCACGGGGAGCGGCCCACCGGTGGCCACGGCGTCGGCCAGCGACCCCCCGGGCAGGTACTCCATCACCAGGTACGGACGGCCGTCCTCGTCGAGGTCCCCGTCGAGGACGGTCACGATGTTGGGGTGGCTGGCGAGCCGGCCGACCACCCGGCACTCGTTCAGGAAGAGCCGGCCGACGAGTTCGGGCTGGCCGGCCAGATCGAGCACCTTGACGGCCACGGCCCGGTTGAACCGGACCTGTCGGCCCCGGTAGACGATGCTCGACGCGCCCCGCCCGATGACCTCGTTGAGTTCGACTCCGGTGATGTGGGGCGCCCCTGCCACTCGAGCCACGGGATCAGGGTACCGGAGCGTCCGGCGGTTCCTCGTCGGTCCGCCGGGGGGGCAGGTCGTCCAGGTCGCCGGGGACGACGAGGCGGCGGGTCACGACGTGCTCGACGAGCACCTGCCTGCGGTGCACCGCCAGGTCGGCGGCGTCCCCCGCCACGCCCCCCACCCCGGCCTCGGCGAGTCGGCGGCACAGGTAGTCGAGCTTCCGGTTGAACTTGGTGATCGACCACCCCAACCGGTGCGCCACCTCTCGGTTCGTCGGCAGGTGACGCTCCCACTCCGGGTCTCCACGGAGTCGCCCCTCGGCCAGGACCAGCACGAGCGCACGCTGCTCCTGGTTGAGGACACCCAGTCCGAACTCCTCGGTGTCGCTGACAGCGGCCGGTCCCAGTTGGAGCGGGGTGGGCTCGGAGAGGGACCCGCTGATCCGGTACTCGTCGGGGCCGGCGGTGAACCAGACGGTGAAGTCACGGAACGCGACGGGCGACTGCTCCCCGGAGGCGACCTCCACACGTGAGGTGGAGTCGGCGTCGTCGATCCAGAGCGTGACGAACCGACCCAGGTTCTGGAGGAACCACACGCCGGCGTGGTCCACGAAGCAACCGAGGACGCGGTGGAGGTAGCGATTGTCGGCGTCGACCACCCAGTCGGCGTCGCGACCGAAGGTCAGCGACTCCCCGTCGCGGACGGTGCGTTCCTCCGAGCCGAGCGCGAGGAACAGCGTCACGTCTCCACCAGCCTCAGTCGGGGTCGACCCGGTCGTCGCTGAAGACCCTGACCGGGCCGCCCCGGTGGGCGACACGCACCGAGCTGCCGACCGCGAACCGAGGAGGTCCGAGCTCGCGCGCCCGGAGCAGGACCCCTCCTGCCTCGACCACGTAGACGGTGTCCCGACCGACGTACTCCACCGTCCGGACGACGCCGGCAGCGCCGTCGGCGCCGCGGTCGTCGGCCGGCTCGAGGACCAGGTGCTCGGGCCGGACCAGCACCGACGCCGGGCCACCCGCCACGGGCGGTTCGTCGACGGCGGCCACGGGGAGGCGGCCGAGGAGCGTCGACACCTGCGACCCGGACACCTCGCCGGGCACGAAGTCGGCGGCGCCCACGAACCCGGCCACCCACGGTGTCGCCGGCCGCTCGTAGATGTCCTCGGGGAGCCCGGTCTGGACGATCCGACCCTCGCTCACCACCGCCACCCGGTCGCCCAGGACGAACGCCTCGTCCTGGTCGTGGGTGACGAAGATCGAGGTGATCCCGAGCTGGTGCAACAGGTCGTGGATCTCGCTGCGAACCCGCACCCGGAGCGTCGCATCGAGGTTCGAGAACGGCTCGTCGAGCAGGAGGACGCTCGGGCGCGGCGCCACGGCGCGCGCCAGTGCCACCCGCTGCTGCTGACCGCCCGAGAGCGTGTCGGGCATGCGGTCGGCGAACCCCTCCATGCCCACCAGTCGGAGCGACTCGTCGATCCGAGGGGAGCTCCGTCGCTCGGGACGGGGCAGGCCGAACCCCACGTTCCGGGCGACGCTGAGGTGGGGGAACAGCGCCCAGTCCTGGAACACCATGCCCACCCGCCGGTCCTCGGGCGCCACGAACGTGCCCGGTCCCGTCAGCACCCGGTCGCCCACCACCACGGTGCCGGCGTCGGCCGACTCCAGACCTGCGATGACGCGGAGGAGGGTCGTCTTGCCACACCCGGAGGGTCCGAGCAGAGCCACGGTGGATCCGGGCTCGACGCACAGGGTCACGCCGTCGAGGACGGTCTCACCCGAGAACGACTTGGTGACGCCCTCCACCTCGACCCGGGCGGACCGGTCGGTCTCGACGACGGTGGAACCCACTCGCTCAGTCTGCTCCGTGATCGGTCGGTTCCGGTCGGAGCGTCGGGAAGAGCACCACGTCGCGGATCGAGCCGACGTCCGCGAGCAGCATGACCAGGCGGTCGATGCCGATCCCCAGGCCGACCGTCGGCGGGAGTCCGTAGTCGAGCGCCCGGAGGTAGTCGCGGTCGACGACCATCGCCTCGTCGTCGCCGGCGTCCCGACGCTCCGCCTGCTCCGTGAACCGCTCCCGCTGCACCGTCGGGTCGGTGAGCTCGGAGAATCCGTTGCAGAGCTCTCGACCCACGACGATGCCCTCGAAGCGTTCGACGAGCCCCGGCTCCGACCGATGCCGTCTCGAGAGCGGGGACACCTCCTCCGGGTAGTCGGTGACGAACGTCGGGTCCCAGAGATCGCCCTCGGTCGTCTTCTCGTAGAGCTCGAGGAGGAGCTTGCCCGGACCCCAGGCGTCGTCGGCGGGAACGCCGTGGTCGCCGCAGAGTCGTCGGAGCCGGTCGACCGGCGTGTGGATCGAGACCTCCTCGCCGACGCGCTCGGACGTCAGGTCGGCGAGCGTCGCCCGCCGCCAGGGGGCCGACAGGTCGAGTGGACGACCGCCGTGGCTGAGGGAGGTCGTCCCGCACAGCTCCTGCGCCAGGTGAGCGACCAGCTCCTCGGTCAACGCCATGTGGGTGTGGTAGTCGGCGTACGCCTCGTAGCACTCGAGCATCGTGAACTCGGGGTTGTGTCGGGTGGAGATGCCCTCGTTGCGGAACACCCGGGCGATCTCGAAGACCCGCTCGAACCCGCCCACGACGAGCCGCTTGAGGTAGAGCTCCGGAGCGATCCGCAGGTAGAGCTGGGCGTCGAGCGCCAGGTGGTGGGTCTCGAACGGTCTGGCCAGCGCGCCACCCGGGATGGGGTGGAACACCGGTGTCTCCACCTCCAGGTAGCCGCGGTCCTCCAGGAAGCGTCGCAGGAGCGAGACCATCCGTGACCGGAGCTCGAAGGTCCGCCGGGCCTCCGGCGTCACCCACAGGTCCACGTAGCGCTGCCGGAATCGGGTGTCGGGGTCGGTGATGCCGTGCCACTTGTCCGGGAACGGCCGACGGGTCGGGGCGAGCAGTGTCCACTCGTCGACACGCACCGACAACTCGCCGCGACGGGTCGTCATCACCTCGCCGCGGACGCCGATCCAGTCGCCCAGGTTGAGGTCGCCGAACTCGGTGAAGCCCGGGGTGCCGGCCGCGGTGGCGAACAGCTGCACCTGACCCGACGAGTCCTGCAGCGTGCCGAAGGCGAGCTTGCCCTGCACCCGGCGGAGCATGAGCCGACCGGCGACGCTGACCACGTCGCCGGTCTCCGTGTCCGGCTCCAGGTCCGGGTAGCGGTCGCGGAGCTCGGCAGCCCTGGTGTCGACCGAGTAGGTGTACGGCTGGTCGAAGTCACCCGTGCGGGCGACGTCGGGGTCGACCGGGGTCGTCGTGGCCGGGTCGTGCCCCGGGTCCGAGTCGCTCACGACTGGTTCTTCTCCCAGACCAGGCGCAGCCCGTGCAGGGTGAGCCACGGCTCCTCGTGCTCGACCGACGTGGTGATGGGTCCGATCAGCCCGGCCAACCCACCGGTCGAGATGACGGTCGCCTCACCGATCTGCTCCTCGATCCGATCGCACATGCCGTCCACCAGAGCGGCGTACCCGTACAGCGCCCCGGACTGGATCGACTCGACCGTGGTCTTCCCGATCACCGACCGGGGTTCCACGAGCTCGACCTGACGGAGCGCCGCCGCCCGGCCGAAGAGCGCGTCCAGCGAGATCTCGATGCCCGGGACGATCGCACCACCGAGGTACTCGCCGGCGGCGGAGATCACGTCGAACGTCGTGGCCGTCCCGAAGTCGACCACGATGGTCGGCCCGCCGTAGAGGTCGTAGGCACCCACGGCGTTGGCGATCCGGTCGGCGCCGACCTCCTTGGGGTTGTCGTAGAGGACCGACATCCCGGTGCGGACACCGGCACCGAGCACCACCGGCTCCAGATCCAGGTAGCGCTCGCACATCCTCCGCAGCTCGAAGGTCACCGTGGGCACGCCGGAGGAGATCGCCACACCCCGGACGTCGGCGCTGAGATCGAGGTCGCGCGTCTCGAGGAGCTGCCTGAGCGTCAGCAGGTGCTCGTCGCTCGTCCGTTCGACCCGGGTGGCGAGCCGCCAGTGGTCGAGCAACTGGTGGCTCCGGTCCCCGGAGTCGTAGAGACCCACCACGGTCTGGGTGTTTCCCACATCGATGACGAGCAGCACTCGAGCTCCCTGGATCGGACCTGAGGCCCCGGCGGCGGGGCGCAGGGCCTCCACAATGCTCGCTGGCGTCAGGTCGGGTCGACTCCGATCCGACGAGCCCGGCCGTCGGGGCCCACCGGGCCGATGTCCAGTCCGAGGTCGAGCACCCCGGCGGCGTTGGTCAACGCACCGGCGGAGATCACGTCGACGCCGGTCGCTGCGTAGGCGCCGATGGTGTCCAGCGTGACCCCGCCGGAGACCTCGAGCAGCGTCCGGCGCGGACCGTCGCCCTGGATCTCCCGGGCTGCGTCCACGCACGCCCGGACCTCGTCGGTGGGCATGTTGTCGCAGAGGATGGCGTCGGCACCGGCGTGCAGCGCCTCGACGACCTGCTCGAGGCGATCGCACTCCACGTGGATCGTGCGCCCGGGCCAGCGATCGCGCGCCAACGCCACCGACGCGGTGATCCCCAGCTCGCTCAGGTGGTTGTCCTTGAGCATCAACCAGTCCGACAGGTTGCCCCGGTGGTTCCGACCGCCACCGGCCCGCACGGCGGCCTTGGACAGCGAGCGGAGTCCGGGCACGGTCTTGCGGGTGTCCCACACCCGGGCCGAACCACCGGCTGCGGCGGCGTCGACGAACTGCCGGGTCCGGGTGGCGATGCCGGAGAGGAACCCCAGGAAGTTCAGTGCCGTGCGCTCGGCGGTGACGATCGAGGCGAGTCGACCGCTGACCACTCCGACGACGTCGCCGGGCTCGACCCTGGAACCCTCGCCGCGGTGCCAGACCACCTGGACCTCCGGGTCGACCTGAGCGAACGCCTCGGTGGCGCAGCGGGTCCCGGCGATCGTCCCGGCGACACGAGCGGTCACCGACGCCTCGGCGAGCTGGTCCTGCAGCAGCGACGCGGTCAGGTCGCCGAGCGGTGCCAGGTCCTCCGCCAGCGCCCGACCGACCGCAGCGGCCACCTCGTGACGGGGTGGGTGCAACCACTCGTCGTCGCTCATGGACCGACCTCCTCGTCCCGGCCGTCGTCGCTCCGCACCTCGCCACCGATCACCAGACGATGGCGGTACTCGTCCGAGGGTTCCGGGTGGTCCACCCGGGCGTGCGTCCCCCGGGTCTCGCAGCGGGCCGTGGCCGCCGCCACCAGGGCCGCACCGACGGTCAGCAGGTTCCGGACCTCGGCCACCTCGGGACGCTCCGCCGGACCCGTGGCGCCGAGCGATCCAGCGACGTCGTCGAGCTCGGCCGACGCCGTGGCGAGGCCCTCGGCGGACCGGCTCACCCCGGCGTAGGCCGACATCACCCACTGGATCCGCTCGCGCACCCGCCGGAGCGCCGCTGCGTCGAACTCGGTGGCGTGGTCCTCGGTGGCGGGCACGAGCGGCGTGACGTCGAGCGGCACCCCGGGGATGTCGAGCGAGGCGGCCGACGGTGCCCCAGACGGGAACCCCAGGACCGAACGCATGGCGCCACTGGGCTCGGGACCGTCGCCACCCGCGGCGATCGACTCGACCGCCCGCGGTCCGAACACCATGCCCTCGAGCAGCGAGTTGGACGCCAGTCGGTTCGCGCCGTTCACACCCGTGCAGGCCAACTCGCCCGCCGCCCAGAGTCCGGGGAGGGACGTGGCGCCGCGGAGGTCGGTGACGATCCCCCCGCACTGGTGGTGGGCCGCCGGCGCGACCGGGAGCAGGTCGGTGGCCGGGTCCAGACCGAGCCGTTGCAGGTCGGCGTGGATCGTGGGGAACCGTTCGGCGAAGTGGTCCAGCCCGGTCGCGTCCAACCAGACGTGGTCGGTCCCGTCGGTGAACATCTGCAGCAGGATCGCCCGGGACACCACGTCACGGGGGAGCAGCTCGTCGACGAAACGGTCCCCGCGCACGTCGCGCAGCAGGGCCCCGTGGCCCCGCAGCGCCTCCGACAGCAGCGGTCGCGGCATGGCCTGCAGCGCCAGGGCCGTGGGGTGGAACTGGAAGAACTCGACGTCGGCGGCGGCCACACCCGACCGCAGGGCCATGGCCAGCCCGTCCCCGGTGGCCTCCGGCGGGTTGGTCGTCACCGCGAAGAGCTGTCCCGCTCCGCCGGTGGCCAGCAGCACGTGGCGCGCCCGCACCGACCGGACCGTCCCGCCCGTGGTGGCACGCACACCGACGCAGCGTCCGCCCTCCACGAGCAGGTCGAGCGCGTACGCGTGCTCGTAGATCGCCACGGCGGTCCGCTGCACCGCACCCACGAGCGCCCGCTCGACCTCTGCACCCGTGGCCACGCCGGCGTGCACGACCCGTGCGACCGAGTGCCCGCCCTCACGGGCCAGGTCCAGCTCGCCCCGCTCGTCACGGTCGAACTCCGCTCCGAGCGCGATCAGGTCCTCGACCCGCCGTGGCCCCTCGTCGACCAGCACCCGGACGGCGTCCAGGTCGCACAGTCCGGCTCCGGCGGCCAGCGTGTCCGCCAGGTGCAGGTCGATCTCCTCCGGATCCTGGGAGAGGGCGGCGGCGACGCCACCCTGTGCCCACCGGGTCGTGGCCTGCTCGAGGATCCCCTTGGTGAGCACGCCGGTGGCCAGGTCGTGCTCGGTGGCGGCTCGCACCGCTGCGGACAGCCCGGCCACGCCGCTGCCGAGGACCAGCAGGTCGAGCACCTCGTCGTGCGGGTCAGCCACGTGCGCCTCCGATCGGTCCGAGCACCGACGCGTTGTCCAGCAGTCGAGTCGCACCGAACGCGACGGCCACCAGCAGTCGGCTGTGCTCGTCGGCACGGCCCCGGGGCTCGAGCGTGCGGGCGTCGACCACGACGGCGTAGTCGAGCACACCTGCCGGTGCCGTGGCCACGCGGTCCGCCATCACCTGCTCGAGCGCGGCTCCCTCGCGCACACCCGCCCCGAACGCCTCGACGGCGTCGGCGAGCGCCGCCGAGAGCACCACCGACTGCCGGCGCTCCTCGGCCGACAGGTAGACGTTGCGACTCGACATGGCCAGTCCGTCGGGCTCTCGCACGGTCGGACAACCGACGACGTCGACCGGGAACGAGAGGTCCCGGACCATGCGGGACACCACCGCCAGCTGCTGGAAGTCCTTCTCGCCGAAGTACGCCCGGGACGGGCCGACCACGTTGAACAACTTGGCGACCACCGTGCACACCCCGGAGAAGTGGGTCGGGCGGCTCGCCCCCTCGAAGCGCTCGGAGAGCGCCGGCACGGCGACCTGTGTCAGCACGGCGCCACGACCGTCGGGGTACATCTCGTCCTCGGTGGGTGCGAACACCACTGCGGCCCCGTGGTCGGCGGCGAGCGAGACGTCCCCGTCCAGGTCACGGGGGTAGGCCTCGAGGTCCTCTCCCGCGGCGAACTGGAGCGGGTTGACGAACACCGTCACCACCACCTCGTCGCACTCGGCCGCGGCCCGGTCCACCAGGGAGGCGTGGCCACGGTGGAGCGCCCCCATGGTCGGGACCACCCCCACGGACCGACCAGCGGCCCGGACCGCGTCGAGGTGGGAGCGGACCTCGGCGACGCGGGTCAGGACCTGCACGGCGGCCGAGCCTAGGGGGAGGTCCGCAGGTCGGACGGCACCGGACGGTCGACCAGACGGGCCGCCGCGCCCACGAGCACCAGGTAGGTCGGTCGCTCGTCGACCGGGAGCGCACCGACGTGCCGCCGGACCGTCTCCCAGTCGCCACGCGCCACGGGACCCGTCAGCGCCGCGGCAGCCCCCTGACGCTCCACGTTGGCCACGGTGCCCGCCACCAGGTCGCCGAAGGCCTCAGCCGGGATCCCCAGGTCGTCGGCGAGTCGCTCCACCTGGCCCAGCAGCGCGACCAGGTGGTTCGATGCGATCGCCGCCGTGGCGTGGTAGAGCGCGCGCCGGTCGTCGGGTACCTCGATGGCCCGTCCTCCGAGCGAGTCCACCACGGCTCGGGCCACCTCCTCGCCGCCCCCCGATCCGGCCACGGCGAACCACGCACCCCGGAGCCGACCCGCCCCGGTCTCCGGGGTGCTCAGCGACACGAGCGGGTGCACCGAGGCCACACGGAGGTGGGGTGACAGGTCGCCGAGGCCCAGCGAGCCGGAGCAGTGCGCCACGACGGCGTCGCCCGCCTGCAGCCCGGCGGCCACCGCCGCCACGGACTGGTCCGGCACGGCGATCAGCACCAGGTCGGTCCCAGCGGCCACGGACGTGGTCGAGCGTCCCGGGACGAGCTCGGTGGTCCACCCTGCGTCGGCGAGGGCCCGGTCGAAGCTCCCGCCGGCCCGACCCCGACCGACGACCACGACGTGCCCGAGCGACCCGGTCACGTCGGACCGGTCCGGGCGAACGCCTCAGGAGCCACCCGCTCCACCGGGCGCCGCGAGCTCCAGCTCCGTGCGTCGCACCGTGCCGTGGGCCAGGTGCAGGTCCCGTTCGCTCACCAGGTCGGGTGCCAGGTCACGCAGCGGCGCCAGCACGAACCGCCGCTCCATCCAACGAGGGTGGGGCAGGGTGAGGGCCGGATCGTCGCTGACCACGCCGTCGACCCAGATCACGTCGATGTCGAGCGTGCGGGGACCCCAGCGCTCCTCGCGGACCCGCTCGGCGTTGGCCTCGATCCGGTGGCAGATCGCCAGGAGGTCGCGCGGCTCGATCGTGGTGTCGAGCTCGACGACCAGGTTCAGGAATGCATCCTGGTCCGGGCCGCCGACCGGCGCCGTCTCGTAGATCGGGGACACGGCGACCACGTCGGGGAGGGAGTCGATCGCCTGACCGAGGTGTGCGAGCCGGTCACCCAGGTTGGACCCCAGTGACAGGTAGGTCCGGCGGTTCACCTCGTCCTCCGGATGCGCACCCCCGAGGTGGCCAGCTGCTGCGACACCGGTGGCCGCAGCTTGCGGACGACGAGCTCCACGGCGGTGATCCGGTCGTCGGCCGACAGCACGACCCCGGCGATCCGCTCGCAGAGCCGCTCGAGCAGGAGCGGTTGGTCGGTCGTGACCACCAGCTCGACCAGGTCGCACAGTGCGCCGTAGTCGATCGTGTCGTCCAGGTCGTCGGACCGGCCGGCTGCGCTCAGGTCGGCGGTCACGTCGAGGTCGACCTCGATCGGCTGGGACCGCTCCCGCTCCTCGGGCAGCACGCCCACGACCGCGGAGAAGCGGAGTCCCCGCAGTTCGATCACGTCGTCGGACACCAGGCTCGTCCGCTCGTCAGTGCCGGAGCCGGATGCTCTCGCCGACGACCTCGCGGCCGTCGGCCTCGAGCTGGCGTCCGGTCAGGTGCTCCACGACGGAGATGGCCTTCGGCGGCTCGGGCACGAGGTCGCTCCAGACCAGGTAGCCGGCCAGGAACCCGCAGAGCCGCATCGACAGTTCGTCCTGGTGGACGACGAGCTTCTGACGAGCCCGAAGGAGGTCCTGCAGCTTGGAGTAGGAGGCGTCGAGGTAGCCGCCCAGGTCCTCGTGGGCGGGGAACGGCCAGTGGGCCCAGGCGACGCCGAGCTCGTCGTAGTTGTGCAGGTTGTTCGGCGCGCTCGAGAGGGAGATCACCCGGTCGAAGCCCTGCTCCCGGATCCAGATGATCTCCTCCTGGCGGCGGACCTTCCGGTGGTTCGTCCCGAACCCGCCGGGCCGCTCGCACACGGCGAGCTGGTCCTGGATGATCCAGTGGAAGTGGCGGGGCTGGATTCCCTGCGCCCACTTGCCCTTCGCCATCGCTGCGTCACCTTCTCGGGGGAGGCCCGGTGGACCCGCCGGCGAGCCGCCGGGCCAGTCGCACCGTGGCGGCCACGTCGTGGACACGGACCATCCGTGCCCCGTGGATCATGGCCCAACCAGCGGTCACCAGCGAACCGATCTGCCGATCCCCCACGCCGAGTGGTTCCACCACCACTCCAGGTGCGGCTGGATCGGTCGTGTCGGGGGCCGGGACCGGCCACGGCTCGAGTCCGGCCCGGGATCGGGCGGCGAGGACACCGAGGAACCGCTTCCTGCTGGTCCCGACCAGCACCGGGGTTCCGTCGGCCACGAGCGCCGGCACGGCTGCGAGCAGGGCCAGGTTGTGGGCGGTGGTCTTGCCGAAACCGATCCCCGGGTCGACCCAGACCTCACCGACGCCGAGCGAGGTGGCCCAGGCCACCCGCTCCCGGAGGAACGACCGCACCTCACCCGTCACGTCGTCGTACCGGGGGTCGAGCTGCATGGTGCCGGGCTCACCGGCCATGTGCATGGCCACCCAGGCCACACCGAGCTCGGCGGCCACCGGCGCGAGGGACGAGCTCACGTCGTTGATGATGCCGGCACCGGCCGCCACCGCCGCCCTGGCCGTGGACTCGTGGCGGGTGTCGATCGAGAGCCTCGCCCCTGCCTCCGCGCACGGACCGGCGAGCGCCTCGAGGACCGGGACCACCCGTCCGACCTCCGTCGACGGGTCGACGGGCGAGGCACCGGGTCGGGTCGACTCACCACCCACGTCGACCACCGTCGCCCCCTCGGCGAGCATCTCGACGCCACGCCGTGTGGCGGCGCCGACGTCGAGGTGTGCTCCGCCGTCGGAGAACGAGTCCGGCGTGACGTTGAGCACCCCCATGACACCGCACGGGACGTCAGTCGGTCGGTCTCCGGTTGGTGCGGAACGTGGTTCGTCCGACCCCGACGGCACGTCGTGGTCAGTCGGGTCGATCGACGAACCGCATGGCCTCCATGCGGGCAGCCGGATCGGTGCGGACCACGCCCCGGACGGCCGAGGTCACCGTCGACGACCCGGCCTTGCGCACCCCACGCATCGACATGCACAGGTGCTCGGCCGTGATGACCACGAGCACGCCGCGAGGG
>CAIQNH010000237.1 GCA_903873135.1 uncultured Actinomycetes bacterium | reverse complement strand
GGCACACCACACCCCGCCGACGCACCCCCCTGCGCCGACAACCCGCTCCCCGCCACCTGGAACGTCCTCGTCGACCCCGCCGCCACCGGCGAGGACGACCTCGTGTCCACCACCCGACACGGCGTCACCGGCACGAACACCTCGCCGACCCCGGCTGCACCGGCCGCAGGGACCACCGGTGAGGCGAGCGGCGCGACGAGGACCGTGGCGGCGACGAGGCACGGGATGGTGATGATCGCGAGGACTCGACCGACCGCAGCTCGCACCGACTCATTTCACCACGACGACCGGCAGGCCGGACACCGGGCCAGGCACGTCCTGCCGGGGGAGGGTGGTCCCACGTGTTCCCGGGCGCGAACCCCGAGCGCACCGGCTCCGGCCCGTCAACCCGCTCCCACGCTGGCTCAAGGAGCTCGGTGAACCTGCCGATGCCTGCACCGGAGGTTCAGGCGATGTCCACGATGACCGAGACAGTCGAGCGGCCGAGCAGGCGGATGTTCCTGCGAGCGGGAGCGGCAGCGACCATCGGCGGTCTGGCGACCGCCGCCCTCGGGTCGACCGCCGGTGCGAGCACGCCGACCAACGTCGGCGCTGCTCAACTGCAGGCGCTCCTGGACGCCGCCGGCCCGACGTGCACCTTCCCGGGAGGCGTCGTGGACCTGCCGCCCGACACCCGGCTGGTGGTGCGCCGCTCGGTGACCATCCTCGGCAACGGGACCACGCTCCGGGTCCGCGGGAACGCAGTCCCGACGCGCAGCCTGATCGACGCCGACGGACTCCCCGACGGCAGCCGGCTCGAGATCCGCAACCTCCGGATCGAGGGACCGTCGACGGCTGGCTGGGACCCACGCACCGAGTCCAACGCTGCGGCGATCTCGTGGCAGCGCTACCGCACCTGGAACTCCACCATGGTCGTGCGCAACGTCACCACCACCGGCGGTTACGGATCAGGTGTCAGCCGGGCCGGCGGCGGTCGACTCGAGGTCCTCGACTCCGACCTGGGCGGGTGGGTCGACGGTGCGGCGTTCTTCGAGTCGCACGGAGGGAGCGGGTCGATGCTCCTGCAGCGGACGCGCCTCACGGCTCCGACGAACTCCAAGTTCTCCTCCATCGGTCTCTACATCCACCCGCACCTCGACCTGGTCGCCGAGGACGTGGTCGGCACGGCGTGGAACCGGTGGGTCGTCTACGTCAACGGAACGCCCAAGTCGACCGGCCGGCACCGCCTCAGCCGGGTCACGGCGACCGACTGCGCTCTGGTCCAGACCGGGTCCGGCTCCACCACCGTCCTCGACCGGTGCGTCGAGCAGGGGACGGCCCGCAACGGTGGGACCTACCTGAAGGGTCCGGTCACTGCCACCGGTTGCACGTGGACCGGGACCGGGACGATCGGTGTGCTCAGCGGACAGCAGGCCCACCGGAGCTTCGTCGACAACACCATCCGACCCTCGGGCACCTGGATGGCGCTCGGCTCCGGCAGCGCCGGGTCCATCTCGGTCCAGGGGGGACGCGCCGAGCTCAACGGTCGGGCGACGCTGCTCAAGCTGACACCCGGAGCGACGACTCAGGTCACGGTCGACCGGACCGCGGTGGCGGCCAGGGGGACCGGGATCCCGATCAACGTCGAGGGTGGTCGGGTTCGCGTCACCGGAGTGCCCGTGCCGGCCCGGAGTCGGGCGCTCCGGCCGGGGGTGCTGGAGTCCTGACCGATCCGCACGGACCCCGACCGGCACCACTGGTTGTGCGGTCGGGTGATGCGGAACGGTAGCGTTGCCGTGCCGGGGCGGGTCCCCGAGGTCGCCCGAGTCGATCGGGTGGTCCGACAGGGACCCCACCGGCCTCGAACCCGGCACACACCGGGGTTCTGCGGGTGTAGTTCAATGGTAGAACTTCAGCTTCCCAAGCTGACAGTGCGGGTTCGATTCCCGTCACCCGCTCCACTCCCGCTCGGCGCTCCTCCCCGACCGGTGGC
>CAIQNH010000236.1 GCA_903873135.1 uncultured Actinomycetes bacterium | reverse complement strand
GGCGCTGTGCCTCCTCTGGCGTCGGCACCTGGGTGTGTACGCGTGGGCGTCGCTCGTCGAGGCGCTCGCCGACGGTTCCGCCGGGGATCAGGAGCGGCCGGAGCGGAGCCCGGCCCGCCAGCGGGACCGGCGCCCGTCCGGCACCAGTCGGTAGACCCCGGCGCGCTCGCGGCGACCCTTGATCACCAGGCGTCCGGCGAACTGCCAGGCGTCGTCCGGGACCGGGACCTCCGACACGGTGGCCTCGCCGGCGAGGACGCCCACCCGGTCGTCCTTGGCGGCGTCGCAGAGCCGGGCGGCCAGGTTCACCACGTCGCCGATCACCGTGTACTCGAAGCGCTCCGGTGTGCCGACGAACCCGGCGACGACCTCACCGGTGGCCACGCCCACACCCGCCCTCAGCTCGACCGGAGAGCGTCGGAGCTCCCGGGGGAGCGCAGCGGCCGCCCGGAGCGCCCGGGCGGCGTGGTCCGCCTGGTCCTGCGGTGCGCCGAACAGGCACAGCGCCGCGTCGCCCTCGAACTTGTTGATCCAGCCGCCCTCCCGGTTCACCACTGCGACCACGATCCGGAAGAAGCGGTTGAGCATCTCGACCACGTCGGCCGGGTCCTGCTGCTCCGCGAACCGCGTGTAGCCCTGCAGGTCGACGAACAGCACGGTGACCGACCGACGCTCGCCGGTGCGGGTGGGTTCGTCCCCCTCGAGGGCCATGTCGACCAGCCCGGCCTGTCCGACCTGTCGGCCGAAGAGGTCCCGCAGCTCGTCGCGCTCCCGGATGCCGGCAGCGAGGTCGTTCACGGCCTCGGCGAGCCGCCCGAGCTCGCCCAGGTCGTCGATCGGCACGTGGACGTCGGGATCGCCCTGCTCGATCCGTCCGAGCGCGGCCCGGATCTGGTTGAGGGGACGCGCCACCGACACCGCGGCCACGGTCATGACCAGTCCCCCTGCGAGGGCTCCGATGACTGCGATCCAGGCCAACCGGGCCACGTCGAGCGGCTCGGGCGAGATGAGGGGACTGAGCCCGATGGCGATCAGGGGCACCGCGCTGCCGAGCAGCCACGCCAGCATCAGCCGCGGGAAGATCTCGCGCCGGTCGGCGGGCAGGTCGGCGTGGGCGAGCGCCATGGCGTAGACGGGCCGGAAGTGGCCCTCCAGCACCAGGTACAGCAGCGTGCACGTGACGACCCCGGCGAGGGCGATCCCCACGGAGATGCGCTGGACGTCCTGGTTCACGATCCCGAAGAGCACGGCGGCACCGAACCACGACACCAGGGCGCTCGCCGTCTCGATCGCCGGGAGGCTGAACAGGAGCCGTCGCTGACGGTCCGTCGGCGGTGTGCCCTCCCGGACCCAGACCACCGCCCGCCGCAGGACCAGCGCGTTGAGGGGCAGCCCGAGCAGGATCATCACCAGCAGGTAGACGCCGAACACGGTCAGGTTGAGGTCCAGACTGCTCAGCTCGTCGCTGGCCGCCTCGGGGAACAGGAGCGTGAAGTAGGCCAGGACCACCAGCACGCCCAGCCCGTTGGCCGCCAGTTGCACGAGCACCACGCCCCGCACGGTCGACCGGGCGCGCACCAGGTTGGGTCCGGTCGCCTGCCGCTCCCGGAAGGCCCGGATCCGGTGGCCGAGCCCGAGACGGCGCCGCCCGGCGTCGGTGTCCACGCCCGGATACTACGGCCAGCGGGAAACGCGTCGACCTCCGCTACGATCACCTCGTGGTCGACCCGTCCCGCAGCGCCGAGGATGCCCGGCTCGAGTCGGAGGAGGCCTTCCACGACCGTCGGTTCGAGACCGACGGCGGCGTCCGGCCCGCCTCACGCTTCTACGCCATCACCGAGCGCTCGGTGGCCGTCATGGACGCCAAGCTGCGGGCCGTGGCCCCCGGGACCCGATGCCTGGAGCTCGGCTGCGGGCTGCAGACGCTGGGGTGGACCCTGCTGGAGCAGGGGGCGCACGTCACCGCCATCGACATCAGTCAGGTGGCGGTCGACCAGTCCGCTGAGCGGGCCGCCGAACTGGGGTACCACGACGCCACGTTCCTCAAGATGAACGCCGAGGATCTGGAGTTCGATCCGGGCAGCTTCGACCTGGTCGTCGGCAAGGGCATCATCCACCACCTCGACACCCGGCGGTCGATCTCCGAGGTCACCCGGGTCCTCGTGCCGGGCGGACGGTTCCTCTTCGACGAGCCCACCGGCCACAACCCCCTCATCAACCTGTACCGGCACTTCACGCCGTCCCAGCGGACCCCGGACGAGCACCCGTTGCTGCGGGAGGACTTCCGGATCATCCGCTCCCTGTGCGACTCGGTGGACTTCGAGTTCTTCCACCTGCTGTCCCTGCTCGCGCTGCCGCTGGCCGGACGCTCCGGGTTCCACCGGGCGCTCGAGCGCCTCGACCGGGGCGACGAGTGGCTCTTCCGGCACCTCCCCGCGGCTGCGCCGTACGGCTGGATGGTGCTGATCGACGGTCGCGTCGCCGGCTGAGCCGGTGACTCAGACGGGTCCGGCGTCGCCGGTGGTGTCACCGGCCCGGAGACCGAACCCGGTCGGGCAGGACACGCCGGTGCCGCCGAGTCCGCAGTAGCCGTTCGGGACCTTGGACAGGTACTGCTGGTGGTCCATCTCGGCGAAGTAGAAGGGCCCCGCCGGTCGGATCTCGGTCGTGATCGAACCGAGTCCCCGCTCGTCCAGCGCTGCCTGGTAGGCGTCACGGCTGGCGAGCGCCAGCTCGAGTTGCTCGGGTGAGTGGGTGTAGACGGCGGAGCGGTACTGGGTCCCCACGTCGTTGCCCTGACGCATCCCCTGCGTCGGGTCGTGGGACTCCCAGAACACCGCCAGCAGGTCGGCGTAGGTGACCTGCTGTGGGTCGAACACCACGAGCACCGACTCGGCGTGTCCGGTCCGACCGGAGCAGACCTCGCGGTACGTGGGGTTGGGGGTGAACCCGCCCGAGTAGCCCACCGCCGTGGTCACGACGCCGGGGGTCTGCCAGAACCGCCGCTCGGCTCCCCAGAAGCAGCCGAGTGCGAACTCGGCGACCTCGGTGTGCTGCGGCCACGGCGGGGTGAACGGCCCGCCGAGGGCGTGGTGCGGGCCGTGGACCGTCAGCGGCTGCTCCCGCCCGGGGAGCGCGTCCTCGGCCGACACCATCTCGACGGACGTCCACCAGGCCACGTCCCGAGCCTACCGCTGGGGCGTTTTGCCCACCGGCCGGGCCTTGCGGAGTGCCGCCACCGACTCCACCCTCGTGGGGATGCGGACGACGCGAGGGGCGGTGTGCGACGCGGCAGCGGTGGCGCGGGTGCGGGCGATGCTCGCCTCCGGGCTCCCGGCCGACCGGTCGTCGGCGATCGACTCGATCTCCGCCTGGCGCTCGGTCGACGACGACCCGGCCACCATCTCCGCGATCCTGTCGGCGGCGACCCTCGGGGGGCTCACCGACCACCTCGATCCGGTCGACCCCGGGGCCCGGATGGTCGAGGTGCTCTGGAACGTCCCCCACCGGGTCGACCTCGAGGAGGTGGAGGCCGTCTACCTGGTCGCCCGCGACCCGGTCCGGCGTGCACTCCTCGACCTGCTCGCCCGTCGTCGCGACCCGTCCGGCCTGGTGACGCTCCGTCACGTCGTCGCCGACACCGGCTGGACCGACCAGCTGCCGCTCCCCACCTCGGGCATGCTCAGCGCGGTCCTGGGTCACACGCAGGCCGAGGAGTTCATCCACGTGCTGTGCGCGCTGCTGCAGCGT
>CAIQNH010000235.1 GCA_903873135.1 uncultured Actinomycetes bacterium | reverse complement strand
CTGGACCCCGACGGGATCGTCGCCAGCGCCGTGCGGCGCACCGGGATGGACGACTTCGGCGACGACCCGACGCTGTTCGACCGGCTCCGGGCCCAGACCGCGGCGGTCGACGCCGATGCCGGCCTGTCGGGACTCGGCCGGTTCCTGGTCCGACGCCGGCTCGTCGGCCTGCTCGCCGCCCGGCTGCGACTGGAGGACTTCGTCCGCCGACATCCCGAGGCGCTGGAGGTCGAGCTGGAACCGCCGGTGATCGTGGTCGGACTCCCCCGGTCCGGCACCACCCACCTGGTCAACCTGCTGGCCCGGGACCGACGGTTCCGGTCCATGCCGTGGTGGGAGGTGGCCGAACCCATCCCGGTGATCGGCGACGGTCCCGGACCCGACGGCGTCGACCCCCGCTACCTGCGGTGCCTGGCCGACCACGAGGCCACCCAGCAGGTCTCACCGCTCACCGCGCTCATGCACGACCGGCCCCCGCACTCCATCGAGGAGGAGTGCGAGCTGATGGACCTGGATCTGTGCACGTACACGCTCGAGTGGATGGCGCGCGTCCCTGCGTGGCGTGACCACTACCTGGACGACCTGGACCAGCGCGCCCACTACGCGTTCCTGCGCCGCGAGCTGCAGGTGCTGTCGTACCTGCGGGGGCCGAACCGCTGGGTGCTCAAGTGCCCGCAGCACCTGGAGCAGATCGGCCCGCTGGTCGACACGTTCCCCGACGCCACGATTGCCTTCACGCTCCGCGACCCGGTCGCCGTGCTGCAGTCGGCCATCACCATGCTCGCCTACGGCGACCGCAACCGGCGGGTGTCCATCGACGCCGACGAGCTCGCCGCCTACTGGGTGGACCGTGTCGAACGCCTGCTCCGGGCCGCGGTGCGCGACGCGCACCTGATCCCCGAGGCGCAGCGCGTCGACGTCGAGTTCGGCGAGTTCATGGCCGACGACGTCGCCATGGCCGCCCGGATCATCGAGCTGGCCGGCCTGGAGGTCACCGACGAGTGCCGCACCGAGTTGTCCGACTACGTGGCCGGCAACCCGAGGGGCAAGGATGGCCGGGTCGTCTACGACCTGCGAGGCGACTTCGGGCTCGACCCCGACGAGCTGTACGACCGGTACGCCTTCTACCTGGAGGCGTTCCCCCAGGTCCGACGAGAGGTGACGTGATGGCAGGCATCCACCGCGAACGACCCGGCGCGGACGCCATGTCCGGCGCCACCGGCGACCCGGCCGTCAGCATCGGTGACCGCGTGTGGATGTCACCCGGGTGGTCGAACAGCTACCTCGTCGGTACCGACGACGGCCGAGTGGTGATCAACACCGGCATGGGCTTCGAGGGGCCACTGCACGTGCGCTCCTACGCGGCGGTGGACGAGTCGCCGACCCGGGCGATCGTCCTGACCCAGGGCCACTACGACCACGTCGGTGGGGTCGACACCTTCCGCGCCACCGGACCCGACGGCGGGCCCGACCCCGACGTGGTCGCGCAGGCCAACTTCACCGTGTGGCGCGACGACAACGAACGCCTCGAGGCGTTCCGGTCGCGCAACTCGGCGTTCGCGTTCATCGACGCGATCCTCGCCGCAGTCGAGCACGCCCGCTCCGTCGGCGTCGACGCCGTGCCGCAGTCACGGCCCGAGCCGACCGTGCTCGTCGAGGACCGGCTCGAGCTGGTCGTCGGCGGACGCACGCTGGAGCTGGTCGCCACACCGGGCGGCGAGACCACCGACGCCATGGTCGCCTGGCTCCCCGACAGCCGCACCCTGTTCAGCGGCAACCTGACCGGACCGCTGTTCGGCCACGTCCCCAACCTGGTCACCATCCGCGGCGACCGCTACCGAGACGCGCTCACCTACATCGACTCGCTCGACGTGATCGCCGAGCTGCGACCCGACCGGCTGGTCACCGGCCACTTCGACCCGATCGACGGTGCGGACCGCATCCTCCAGGAGGTCGCCGACCTGCAGGAGGCGATGCGCTGGGTGCACGACCGCACCGTCGACGGCATGAACGCCGGTGCGGACGTGTGGGACCTGATGTCGCAGGTGCGCGTCCCCGACCACCTCGACGTCGGCGAGGGGTACGGGCAGACCCGGTGGAACGTCCGGGCGATCTGGGAGCACTACGCCGGCTGGTTCCACCACCGCTCCACGACCGAGCTCTACGGCGTCCACCCGCTCGCCACCGCCCCCGACCTGGTCGCCGCCGCTGGTGCCGACCCACTGGTGGCCGCCGCCCGCACCCACGTGGACGCCGGTCGACCCGTCGAGGCGCTGCAGCTCACCGACGTGGTGCTCGCGGTGGAGCCCGACCACGCCGGGGCCAGGGGCGTGGCGCTCGACGCCACGGCCGCGCTCCTGGAGTCGACCGGCAACTTCTGGGAGTCCGCGTGGCTGCGACGCTCGATGACCAAGCTGGAGGACCGGTGAGCCGGCCGCCGGGTGCGGTCGGGGACGGAGGCTGAGATGCTGCAGATACGGGTGCACGGACCGGGTGACGTCCGGGTCGACGACGTCGTCGAACCGGAACCGGGGCCGGGCGACGCCGTGGTGCGGATCGCCGCCTGCGGGATCTGCGGGAGCGACCTGAGCTACATCCGCATGGGTGGACTCGCCGGGCCGGGACCCGAGCCCATGTGCCTGGGCCACGAGATGGCCGGGGTGGTCGAGGCAGTGGGCGACGACGTGACCACCGTGGCGGTCGGCGATCGGGTGGTGGTGCAGCCCGGCAACGAGGAGCTCGGCCGGATCGGCGGCGGCGGTCCCGAGGGCGGGCTCACGCCCCTGCTGCTGGTGCGCAGCGCGGACGCCGGCCTGCTGCACCCGGTGCCCGACTCCCTGCCGCTGGACGTCGCCGCGTTCGCCGAGCCGCTGGCGGTCGGCATGCACGCCGTGGAGCAGGCCGAGGTGCGCGACGGCGAGGCGGTGGCGGTGTTCGGCTGCGGACCGATCGGCCTGGCGGCGGTGGCGACGCTCGTCGACGCCGGCTGCGACAACGTCGTCGCCGTCGACCTGTCGGCCCGGCGTCGGGAGCTGGCGCTCGGCCTGGGGGCGCAGGCGGCGCTCGACCCGGCGACCGACGACGTGTGGGCGGCGCTGGCGGACCTGCACGGCACCGTGCCGTTCATGTTCGGCCCGACGCCGGCGACGGCGGCGTTCATCGAGGCGTCGGGGTCGGCGAAGGTGCTCACCCAGATCCTCGACCGCGGCCGGGTGGGCGGCCGCTGCTCGGTGGTGGCACTGCACTACGAGCCGATCGCGACCAGCTACCTGATGCTGTTGATGAAGGAGTTCACGCTGCGCGGGTCCATGGAGTACCCGGAGCGGTTCGCCGACGCCATCGACCTGCTGGCGCGCCGCGACCTGTCGTCGGTGCTGACCGACCGGGTACCGCTGGAGCGCTTCGACGAGGCGCTCGACCTGCTGCAGGGCTCGGTCGAGTGCGGCAAGGTGCTCGTCACCCCCTGACCTCCACCGATACACGGGGTGCGCGGGAACGCCTCGCGCGCTGGAGCCGGAGCATCGGGGTCGGTCAGGACGGAACGAGCGAGTAGCTGTTCCGGAGATCGTCCTGGAGCACCTGCGCGGTCTCGCCCGTCGTGTCCAGCACCAGGTCGGCCTCCAGGACCCGCGAGCCGAAGCTCCATCCGGGTGGCAGTTGCAGTCGGCCGCCCAGCCCGGCCAGGTCCGCCTCGGCCAGCGCGGGATCGACCATCTGCGACCACGTCTGCATCACGAAGCGTCGGCCGTCCGGGGCGGTCAGCTCGAACACCGTCTCGCCGGCGTCGAAGACGAACGCCGCCCGGCGATCGACGGAACGTGGCTGGTAGGGAACGGCGGCCGAGGCGACCGGACCGATGTCGACAGTGGCCTGGCGGATCATCTCCAGGTCTCCGAACGTCTCGGTGGTCATCTGTGACCGGTCGGCCTTGTCGATCGAGTTCATCAGCCAGTAGCGGGGCCCGTTCAACAGGGCGATCGACGTGCCGTTCGCGGCGGCGATGGCACCTGCGTCGAGTGCCCGCCACGCCCCGTCGGGACAGTCGTTCAGCGGCCAGCTGTTGAAGACCTCGGCGACGCCGGAGCCGTCGACCACGTCGACGAGCAGGACCT
>CAIQNH010000234.1 GCA_903873135.1 uncultured Actinomycetes bacterium | reverse complement strand
GGCATCGGCGCCCTGGGGGCCCGCGGCCGCAAGGCCCAGGTGCCCTTCGGGCCGTCGATCGTGCTGGGCGGGTACGTGGCGATCGTGCTGGCCGCGCCCACCCTGGAGGCGTTCGGCGGCACCGCCACTGCCTGAGCGAACTTCAGCGCGGCGCCCGGCTGAGCAGCTCGACCGGCTGGCTCGTCCGTTCGACCCACAGCAGGAACCGGGCGCCCATCAGCGTGCCGTCGTCGGCCCGCCGAGGGACGGCGGACGCCTGGAATCGCGCCGACCCGTCGGAGCTCAGCCCCTCCACCAGCATCTGCTCGTGGTCCTCCGGGTCCGGCCAGTCCATCGACATGTTCTCACCGAACCTGGCCTGGATCGCCTCGGCCAGGACGTCCATGTCCTGCCCGTCGATGTCGGCCCGGTCGATCGGCAGGAGCGGGTTCGGCTGGAACGACTCCACGGTCACCACGCCCTCCTGGTCGATGACCAGCTCGGCGAACGGCTCACCCGGCAGGTAGCGCACGGGGAAGTCGTCGCGGTGCCCGCGGCCCTTGGGTTCGAACGGCAGCCGCCCGCTGGACCCCTCGGGTTCATCGTCGCTGGTGTCGGGCGAGCGCCACGGGAGCCACCGCTCGAGCAGTCGCTCCCGGCGCTGGCGACGCCGGGTCCGACGCAGCTCCCGTGCCCGGTGCGCCGGTGCGATCTCCTGGTGGGGGACCCGCATCAGCGTCATCCAGAGGTGCAGGATCCGCAGCCGCCGGGCTCGTGCGTACTCGTCGCCGGTCTGCTCCGAGGTCCACGAACCGTCAGCGTGGACCGTCACCCCGAACTTCTCGGGGTGGGCGTGCAACTCGGAGCCCAGCGCGATCTGCGTCGTCGTCACGTTGCTCACCTGGTACAGCCACTTCCGGGTGCGGGCGACGAAGCGGAGGGTGTGCAGGAAGTCGCGGAACGTCTCGTTGGGGTAACCGACCATGATGTTGGCCGTCACCGTCACCCCCGCCTCGTGCGCCTCACGGATGAACGCAGCTGCGTCGTCGATGTGGAAGTGCTTGCCCATGGAGTCGAGCACCCGCTGCGAACCGCTCTCCAGACCGAACGCCAGACCGTTGCAGCCGGCCCGGTTCAACTTGTCGAAGAACGGCGTGTCCATCTTGGTGTTGATGGTCGCCTGCCCGCCCCACCTGACGTCGAGGTCCCGTTCGATCAACAGGTCCGCCATGCGGCGCAGGCCACCCAGGTGCCCGTTGACCAGCGAGTCCGCGAACATGAAGTAGAAGTTGGTGGAGTCGTCGGCGGCCACCTGGTCCCGGAACGGGTGGCGCTCCACCTGGTAGGCCATCTCGTCCACGATGCGCTTCGGGCTCATGGTTCGGTAGCGGCGCCAGTAGACCGTCTCGTAGCAGAAGGCGCAGTCGAGCACGCACCCGCGTGAGGACATGATCGGGATCAGGTGCGGGTTCTCGTAGACCCCCCAGTCGAAGTCGCTGAAGTCCGGGAACGGCAGCGGATCGATCTTGGGGATCAGCGGTCGCTTGTCGGCCCACCGGACCCGACCGGCGACCGAGGTCCCGACCCCGGGGATGTTCCCTAGCTCCCGGGATCCCGACTCGACCGTCCGCACGATCTCGGTGAGCGTCTCCTCGCCCTCGCCGTCCACGACGGCGTCGGGGATTCCGGTGCGCAGCGCCACGTCACCCGACTGGTCCTGGGCCACGTGCGGCCCGCCGAACACCACCACGGTCCCCGGGGACCGCTCCTTGATCTCCCTGGCGAGCAGCAGGCTCGAGGTGAGGCTCGTGATGTAGACCGAGAAGCCGACGACGTCGGGTTCCCACGTGAGCACCTGGTCCGCCCACCGGTCGACGGGCAGGGGACGGTCGTTGTAGATCGACCCATCCAGGAACCGGACCTCGCCCACCTCGACCTTGCGCTGGTCGACCTCGAGCCCCCACTGGTCGTAGGACTCGGCCCCCCACGGGTCCAGCCCGCCGTAGGCGCCGCTCGTGTCCGCCAGCAGCTCCCGCTGCTCCTCGTGGAAGAACTCCACGTTCAGGTCGAAGCACCGGGTGCTGAACCCCTGCTGGTCCAGGTAGCTCTTGAGCGTGGCCGCGCCGAGCGGTGGCAGGATTCCCCACGCCGGACACTGCACCAGTGCGATTCTCACCGTCGCCTCCCGGGCCGCCGTCCGCCCGGGCGGCCTCGGTGCAGTATGCCCGAGAACCCCTGCGAAGTCTTCCCCGCAACGGCCCCGTGCGCCCCCGGCACCCTCGACCGGACCTGAGCGGACCCTTCGGATCGGGGGCATCTGCCCCTAGGCTGGCGTTGACACCTCGGGCGGAGGTCCGTGAGGCTGGTCGGGTCCACGACCCGCAGGGGCCGGGCCGCACGGCCCGCCGACCCCCCGCCGCACAGGGAGCGACAACACGCATGGTGCTGCGTCGTCACACGCAGCTGGGGACCGACCGCCGGTGGTCCCGTCGCGTCCCCGACCGGGGCGGCCAGGCCGGCGTCGGGCTGGTCGAGTCGATCGTGGCCGTGGCCCTGCTGTCCACCGTGATCCTGGCGCTCGCCACCGGGAT
>CAIQNH010000233.1 GCA_903873135.1 uncultured Actinomycetes bacterium | reverse complement strand
CCACAGGCCACGGTCCCCGGCGCCGCCGTGTCGCCGGTCCGGTAGCGGAGCAGCGGCATGGCCCGGTTGAACAGACCCGTGGCGACGATCTCGTGTCGACCGGTCCCGGCGGACTCGTCGGTGTCGAGCAGTTCGAAGACCCCGTAGTCGGTCGAGACGTGCATCGAACCGAAGTCGCACTCGGAGACGTAGGCGACCAACTCGCCGAGGCTGTACGCGTTGTGCACCGAGCAACCGAAGGCGGACTCGATGTCCGCCCGGGCCGCCGGGAGCAACGTCTCGGAGCTGACGATCACCGCACGTGGCCGCACCCGACCCACGTCGCCGGTGCGCAGGACGTGCTGGGCGACCCGGTGGATCGCCGAGGTGTAGCCGGCGAGCACCACGGGCTGGAACCGGTCGAGCTCGTCGAGGTAAGCGGGCAGGTTGGCGTCGCTCAGGTGGTACACGGAGCAGTAGAGCTGGTTGAAGGCCGGATTCCGGCGCCAGAACGGCCCGTGCTCCTGACCCGCAGGCACGATCGGTTGACCGTGGAACGAGGCCATCCGATCACCGAACCGGACGCCGGACCACGCACGCGTCCGGCTCTCGTAGGTCGCGTAGTTGAACCGGACTGCGTCCTTGGTCGCCCAGTAGGCCAGTGGCGTCCCCGTCGTCCCACCAGTGGTCTGGGGCACCATCGACGGGCGCGGCTCGTCCGGGACGAAGCGGTCCGGGTCGGCGCGCACCGTCTCCTTGTCCAGCAGCGGGAGGCGCGTCAGGTCGTCGGCCGTGCGCACCTCCTCGGGGTCCAGGTCGAGCTCGGCGAACAGGTCCCGGTAGTACGGCACCCGACGGGCACACCAGAGCACCATCGACCGGACGCGCTGGTCCTGATCCATCCGGAGGCGCTCCTCCGGCCACCACTGCCGGGCGTCGAGATCCCGGACGTAGATCCGGAACCGACCACCGTGGCGGATGGGCAGCTGGCGGACGCCGTACGCAGCGGCCATCGCCTGCTGCGCCGGGAGCGGGAGTCGCCGGTACAGGTCGTGACGGTTCACCGGCTCGTCCCCCGCTCCGCCGTATCCCGTGCGGCCCCGGCGGATCCTCGGGACTCCCCGACCGTCACGGAGGGGTCCAGCTCGGCGAGCCAGTCCCCGACGAGGCGACGCCAGCTCGCCTCCCGCTCCACCCAGGACCGGCCGGCCCGGCCGAGCTGTGCGGCACGGTCGGGGTCGTCGAGCAGCGTCTCGACCGCCGCTGCGAGCGCCGCTCCGTCTCCGGGACGGGTCACGATCCCCGCCGACTCCCCGGCCACGATCCGCGAGCCCTCGTCGTCGCCGCTGTAGACGACGGGCACCGCGGCCGACATGGCCGGCAGCATCTTGGCGGACCGGATGGTCCTGAACAGGTCGCCGGCGCGCACGGTGGCGAGCGACACGCTCGAGATCCTCAGCAGCTCGGCGACGGTCTCCGGATCGACCGGGTCCGCGAACACGACGTTGGCGAGTCCACGGGCGGCTGCGTCGGCGACGAGCTCAGCCTTCTCCGACCCGCTCCCCACGAGGAGGAACTCGACGGACCGGTCGCGGAGCACGTCCGCGGCGTCGAGGACCACCTCGAGCCCGTGGACGTAGCCGTGGGTCCCGGCGTAGAGCACCACGGCGGTGTCGTCCCGGAGCCCGAACCGGGACCGCAGCGACGAGTCACCCGGTCCGGGGGCGAACATCTCCGTGTCGGCACCGTTGGGCAACCACGCCAGTTGCTCCGGCCGGACCCCCTTGGCGAGGAGACCGTCACGAACACCCTCGGTCACCGCCGTGACCCGGTCGGCCGAGCGCAGCATCCAGCGCTCGAGCCGGCGCAGCACCGAGACCAGCAGTCCGTCGGACGCGGCGCCGACCTCGACGATCGAGTCGACCCACAGGTCGGCAACGAGCAGCACCACCCGTCGACGCCGCAGCCGGGAGAGCAGCACCGCCGGCAGCGCACCGAACAGGGTCGGGTACTCCACGACGGTCCAGTCGGCCCGGGCGGCCCGCAGGATGCCGAGCACGGACGTCAGACCGAAGGACAGGTAGTTGGCCAGTCGCGCCAGCCCGCTGCCCATCGCCGCGTAGACCCACACCCGACCGACCCGGACGCCGTCCTCGTCGCGGTACTGCAGCAGTCGGTGGCGCCACCCGGGGAAGATGGCACCCGTCGGGTAGTTCGGGAGTGCCGTCACGACCTCGACGGCAACTCCCCTCCGGCTCAACTCACGGACGATCGCACCGAGTCGCACCTGCGCCGCGCCCCGCTCGGGCGGGTAGTACTGCGTGACGACCAGGATGGTGTCGGTCACGGAGCCACCGCGTCCGGGTCCGGCATGCTCACTCCCCACTGCGACTCGAGCATCTGCCGCACCCGCTGCTGGAAGTTCTCGAGGGTGACCGTGCCGGCGAACGCCCGGGCGGCACGGGCCATCCCGGCCCACCGGTCACGGTCGTCGAGCAACCGCTCGACCTGGTCGGCCAGGCCGCGCCAGTCGTCGGCGTCCACGACGACGCCCCGCTCGCCCCCGCCCGCGATCTCGTCCGCGACCGGGCTGCGCGAGAACACCGGGACGACCCCGTGCACCATCCCCTCCAGCAGCACCTTCCCGTAGCCCTCCTGCCGGGTGGTCAGGAGGTTGACGTCGGCGTCGGCGAAGGCCGCCATGACGTCCGGGTGCCCCACCGAACCGTGGAACTCGATCTGCTCGCCGGCACCGATCTCAGCGGCGAGCGCCTCGAGCCGGGCCCGCTCGGGACCGTCACCGAAGATCCCGAGGCGTACGTCACGACCCCGCCGGACGAGCTCACCCACGGCCCGCACCGCGGTCTCCTGGTTCTTGTTGACCGTCAACCTGCCGACGGTGACGAGCCTCCAGGGTCCCTCGGTCGCCGGGTCCTCGATGCGGACGAGCGTGGCCTCCGCCCCCGGGGCCGCCAGCTCCCAGTCGGCGTCGGAGTAGGACGGACTGAAGAAGGGCACCAGGTGTGGGTGCGAGGGGTCGGGTGCTGCGTACACGCTGACCGGACCGCCGAACCGACGACTGCCGAGCAACCGGCGCTGGGCGGCGAAGAAGCGTGGCTCCCCCTGGTAGCTGTGCCACACACCTGCGTAGAGGGCGTACCGGTACCGGACGGCCCGCCACGTCGAGAAGATGGCGACCATCCCGATGTTGCACGGACAGCGCAGGTGGACGGCGTCGACCTGTCGGGCCACACGACGAGTGCTCACGGCCCACGGGACCAACCTGGGCAGCAGACCCAGCTTGGCGAGCAGCGTGTTGCCACCGGCCTTCCGGAGCGGCTCGATCCTGAGGTTCGACGCACCGTACGGAGCGAAACCGGCCGGCGGCGGACCCGGGTCCAGCGGCGCACACAACACGACCTCGTCGAAGAGTTCGGCCCACCGGTCGAGCTGGTTCACGACCGGCTCGAGCGCGCACAGGCGACCGAGTTCGTCGCGGTAGTGCTGGGTGTCACCGATGACCGCGAGCTTCACGTCAGTCGCCTCGGAGCACGGGATCGTCACCGAGCTCGGGGATCTCCGGGCCCGCTGCGACCATCCCGTCGGCGATGGCCAGCGACGCCCGCACCCGCCGGACGGTCGACGGGAGGTGCCGGACCTCGCCGAACACGAACCCGGCCCACTGGGCCGGCGTGGCTCGTCGCTTCAACTCGTACGGGACGATCGCCTGGGTCAGTCCGATCACCAGGTCCTCGCGGACCTGCCGGGGGCTGTGGTAGCGCTTCGTGTAGTACACCATCGACGGCAGCGGCAGCGGCGAGGTTCGGTCCCGGTGCCGGAAGCCGTCGAGCGAGCCGAAGGTCCGCAGTCCACCCTCCTGCGCCTTGAGGTGGACCCGGATGGCGTGCGGGTTGTGGATCACGAGCCCGCCACCCTGCTGGACCCGCAGCCCGAACTCGGCGTCACCGCGTCGCTGCCGATCGAACTGCTGGTCGAACAGACCGAACCGCTGGAACAGATCACGGTGGCACATGCCGTTGCCGGAGTCCCACTGGTCCGCCACCCGGAAGAAGGCGTAGTTGTCGGGGACGGGTGCGCCGATGACCGCGAGCGAGGCCCCCGTGGAGAGGTCGGCGTCGTAGCGGTGGAGGCCCTCGAGGTGTGTCTCGATGAAGTCCGGTCCCACCTCCGAGTCGTCGTCGATGAACGCCAACCAGTCGCCGCGCGACTCGAGCACGGCGGCGTTGCGGGCGATCCACTGACCGCGGACGTCCTGGAGGATCGGTCGCAGCCGGATGTCGGCGTACTCGCCGTAGAGGTCCATCTGGCGCTGGTCCGGGTCGTTCTGGTCGACCACGAGGACCTCGAGCGGCGGGACGGTCTGTACACGGAGCTGGTCGAGGACGGGCCGGAGCAGCTCGTAGCGGCCGAGCGTCGGCAGGACGACCGTGACCGAGGGGTCGGCCGGCACCGGGACCGGGGACCGCTCCAGCACCACGTCAGGTTCGGGGAGCGGTCGTCGTACCGACGCGCACGCCGCCGCCGACGACTCCAGCGCGCTGCGGACGGCGAGGGGGTGGAGGTGCGCCGCCGCCCGACGGGCAGCGGCGTAGCGGACCCACTTCCGGCCGAACACGCGACGCAGGAAGGTGAATCGGTCGTGCTCGAGGAGCGGCTCGACCGGTCGCCGGACCGGCCCGAGGAGGCGCGGCGTGTGGAACACCACCGCTCCCCGATCGATCAGTCGCCGACCGAACTCCAACCCGGCCCCGGTGCGACCCTCGAAGGCCCCGTCGAGCGAGCCCAGTACCCGGACCACCTCGGTGCGCACCAGCAGCGCGTCGAGCGAGATCCTCCACGAGACCGCCTCGAGGTCGGGCGGCGCGTCGAGGCTCAGCGGCCAGATCGGGTGGATGTAGTCGTGCTCCTCGGGCAGACCACCGGTCCCGAGCAGCAGACCCGAGTGCCAGGCGTCGGCCCGGCCCGCAGTCAGCTCGGCGACGGCGTCGAGGTCCGGTGTCCCCAGGGCGTGGTCCCAGAGCAGGAGCCAGGGAGCGTCGGTCGCGGCGGCGTGGCTCGCGAGCTGCACCGCCGCCACCCGCACGGACCGATCGAGTCGCACCTCGGCCCCGGCGCTCCACTCCCCCCGCTCGTCCCCCCACGAGAGGAGGTCCACCTGCTCACCCATCGTCCACCTGACCGGTCTCGTCGGACACCGCCGCAGCACCTCCCCCAGCGTGCGGCAGCGGTTCCTGGCCTGACCCTCGGTAGGATAGGCGTGCTACGGGGTGTTTCCACTCGGCCCCCGAGGAGCGGAGACGTCGACGAGCATGACCAGCCGAGGTCGGGAAGCGCAGGGCGTCGCCTCCCTGTCGCGTCAGGTCGAGCGACTCCGGGATCGACCGTCCCTCGACCTGTCGGTGGTCCTCTGCACCTGGAACGGGGAGCGGTGGATCCGGCCATTCCTGCAGTCCCTCGGTGACCAGCGACGTCTGCCCGACGAGCTCGTGGTGCAGGACGACGCCTCGGACGACGGGACGGTCGAGGTCATCCGGTCCATGGCCGGATCCATGCCGTTCGACGTGCGGGTCGAGGTCAACCCCGAGCGAGTGGGTTCCACGGCGAACTTCGCGCTCGCACTGGAACGATCCCGCGGGAGGTTCGTCGCCCTCGCCGACCAGGACGACGTCTGGTACCCCGAGAAGCTCAGTCGCCTCGCCGACGAGTTCGAACGGGATCCGATCCTCACGCTGGTGTTCTCCGACGCCGACCTGATCGGCGAGGACGGCCGACCGTTGGACCATGGACTGTGGGACACACGCCGGGTGGGCGGAACCCTCCGCCGACGGCCGATCGTGTCCGAGGAGCTCGCTGCGACCACCGCTCTCACCACCGGGTGCACCGTCATGGTGCGCCACCGGGTGATCGAGGCCGCACTCCCCTTCCCTGCCGAACTCGACCACCCCGTCGCGCCCATGCGGCACGACCGCTGGCTCACGCTGATCGCCGCCGCCGTCGGAACCGTCGAGGCCGTTCCGGAGCGACTCCTCGGATTCCGGGTCCACAGTTCGCAGGAGACCGGTGTGCTCGTGGGCGCTGAGCTGCCGCGCGCCCTGGCCCTCGGCATCAGCTCCAACGTGCTGGCCGGCGACGGACGACGCGCCGACGGGCTGCGAGCCCGTTCGGAGCAGCTCCGGGTCGCCGCCGAGCGTGCCGAGCTGCTCGGTGACTTCGGCGAGGCGGCGACGCTCCGCCGGATCGCGGGCGACTTCGTCCGACGCGCTCGCATCGACGAACACGGGCGAGGCCGGTTCCGTCTGTTCCTCGAGGGTCTCCGGGACCGCTCCTACCGTCTGGACGGGTGGGGCATCGGAGCCGCGATCACCGACTCGCTCCGTTCGATCCTGCCCAGGTCGGCGAACACCGGCATCGACAGCGGAGGAGGGACCCGTGGCTGAACCCACCCGGGTGCTGATGATGAACGACTCCATGAACGTGGGCGGGGCGGAGCGGGTCGCGGTCGACATCGCGAACTCGTTGGACCGCGACAGGTTCGAGGTCACGTTCTGCAGCACACGGCAGGGGGGCCCGCTCGTCGACACGCTCGCCGACGACGTGGACCACGTGTCACTCGACCGCAGTGCCACGTGGGACCTCCGGAAGATCCTGACGCTGCGTCGACTGGTCCGCGAGCGCCGCATCGACCTGATCCACTCCCACGGGCGCGGCACCATGAAGTTCGTCGCGCTCGCACGGGCCACGGGAGCCGTGAGGGCCCCCCACGTCTTCCACGACCACTTCGGGTGGCTGCACGTGAACCGGAGTGCACCACGAGGCCTGCGGGAGGCCCTCCAGCGGGGCGTCGACACCTACCTCGGTGTCGACCAACGACTCTGCGACTGGGCCGTGACCGCAGCCGGGCTGCCGGCCGACCGCGTCCACCTGATGCGCAGCGGCGTGGATCTCGATCGGTTCACGGACGTGACCCCCGTGGACCTCCGAGACGAGTTCGGGCTCCCCGAGGAGTCCATCGTCGTGGTGATGGTCGCCAACTTCAGGCCCCAGAAGGACCACCCGACGCTGTTCCGGGCACTGTCCACCCTGACGGAACCGGAGCGGTCCCGGTGCTCGATCGTCGTCGTCGGCAGCACCACCGCCGACCCGGAGTACTTCGCCGGGTGCACCGCCATGGCGGCGGACCTCGGCGTCGACGACATGCTCACCATCGCCGGGTCCCGTGACGACCTGCCCGAGGTGCTCGGCGGCGCCGACGCCGGCATCGTCACGTCCAAGAACGAGACCGGCCCGCTCGTGGTGCTCGAGTTCATGGCCAGTTCACTTCCGTTCGTGGCGACCGACACCGGCGAGATCACCCGCCAGGTGAGTGGTACGGGCGTGGGGTGGACCCCCGCCCCCCGGGATGCACACGAGGTGGGCGAGGCCCTGCGGGAGATGCTCCGGACGCCACCGGAGGAACGTCGCGCGATCGGCCGACGAGGTCGCGCCGCCGTCGAGTCGACCTTCGACCAGCGGATCGTCACCGCAGCGATCGAGGACGTCTACGCCAGCACGCTCCGGTCCGTCCGGGCGGGCGGGGTGGGCAATTCACCCTGAGCCGAGCGCAAAACGCCGATCGCGACCGGCATACTGAGGGCCGTACACGAGCACACTGGGACGTGGATCCCGGGCGGGGGACGCATGCAACCCATGCAGGACACAGTCGAGACCAACATCGGCGAGTACCTGAGAGTGATCAGGCGCCGCTGGATCGTGATCGTCCTCACCATGGCCGTGTGCATGGGCATCGTCGCAGCGATCGACCTGACGGCCACGCCCGTCTACCAGGCGACGGCGCAGCTCCTCCTGCAGTCCAAGCAGTCCGAGTCGATCTTCCAGCCGTCGGCCCAGGTGATCGACCCGACCCGGGCCGTCCAGAACGAGCTCAAGATCATCAACTCCCTCGCCATCAGGGAGGCCGTGAAGGACGCGAACGGCGGGACGGCGATCAACATCGACGCTGCGTCGGGCGGCGAGGACGACATCATCATCCTGAGCGCCACCGACACCGACCCGGTGCGGGCCGCCGAGAAGGTGAACCTCTACGCCGAGACCTACCAGACCGAGCGACTGAACGCGATCGTCGCCGACCTCTCCAAGTCGAAGGAGGTCCTCAACCAGCAGATCAACGACTTCCAGAAGCAGATCGACGACCTGAACAAGCCGCTCGCCGAGGCCGACGAGCGCATCAAGACCCTGCCGGTGAACTCGACCGAGTACGTCGCGGCGGTGCAGGACCGTGAGCGTCTCAACAGTCGGATCTCCACCGAGCGCGACGAGCTGCAGACCCAGCTCAACGACTACCAGCAGCGCCTGCAGATCCTGCAGCTGTCCGAGCGGCTGACGACGACCGGCGGCGTGCAGATCCTCAACCCGGCGACCACCCCCAAGTCACCGATCTCCCCGAAGCTGATCCGGGACCTCATCCAGGCCGCCCTCATCGGCATGTTCATCGGCGTCGGGCTCGCCTTCCTGATCGAGCAGCTCGACGACTCCGTGCGGACACCGTCCGACCTGGAGCGAGCCAGCAAGGGGCTCCCGACGCTCGGCCTGATCCCGACCGACGACGACTGGAAGAACAAGGACGAACCACGCCTCACGACGGCGACGTCACCCATGTCCGTGACGTCCGAGGCCTACCGAGGCATCAGGACGTCGCTGCAGTACCTCGCCCTCAACCGGGAGATGACCGTCATCATGTTGACGAGCGCCACCTCGGGCGAGGGCAAGACCTCGACCGTGGCGAACCTCGCCGTGGCGTTCGCCGACGCCGGAATGTCGGTCGCCGTGATCGGCTGTGACCTCCGTCGTCCTCGGATCCACCAGTTCTTCGGCGTCGACGGCTCCGTCGGCCTCACCTCGGTGCTCGTCGGGTCGGCGACCCTCAACGAGGCGGTCCAGCAGGCACCCAACCAGCCCAACATCCGGGTGCTCCCGTCCGGGCCGAGGCCGCCGAACCCGTCGGAGCTGCTGTCGCTCGATCGCACCTCCCAGGTGATCGACGCGCTGCGTCCGAGCCACCAGGTCATCCTGCTGGACTGTCCTCCGGTGCTGCCCGTGACCGACTCGCTGGTGGTCTCCCGACTCAGCGACGCCGCCCTGGTGATCGCCACGACCAACAAGACCTCCAAGCGGGAGCTGAAGCAGTGCTTCGAGCGGCTCCACCAGGTCGACTGCCCGCTGGTGGGGACCATCCTCAACGGCGTGTCGGAGGTCGGCTCCTACGGTTCGCTGTACGAGTACTACGGCATCAAGGAGAACAAGCGCCGTCGCTTCCGCAAGGAGAGCCCCGACGTGCCCCGGCTCGACTTCGGACCCGACGACCCGCCGTCCGGCCCGGGCGCTCCCCCACCTCCGTCGGCGCCTGCCCCAGCCGCACAGGCACCACCGGCGACCGTGGTGCCCCAGACGGCACCGCCGCAGACGGTGGCATCCCAGACCGTCCCACACGGCTCGAACGGTTCGGCCTACCCCGGCCACCTCAACGGGAGCAACGGAACCTCGCACTCGGTGGCGATGCCGCCGCCGTTCCCCCACGCGGGGCCACGTGGCGGCACCACGTTCGGCTGACGGACCGTCCGGGCGCGCGTACGTCCGACTGCTGGCCCACGGAGCCGAGCGGAGCGGACCACCCCTGGTCCTGCTGAGGTGGCTGCAGGCGTGGGATCTCGACGACCCCGGGTTCGACACCGAGGTGGTGCTGGCCCGTCCCGGTGAGCTCCGTCCCGACTACGAGCGTCTGACCGAGGTCAGGATCGCCCGTCTCGACCTCCGTTCGCCGGACCGCCGACTCAGCCGAGCGGTGGGCCGCCTCGGTGGTCCGACCCCGGAGGAGGCGGTGCTCCGCTCGCTGAGCCTGCGGCGCATCGGCACCCGACCCACCGACCTCGTGGTCCTCAACGGCGCGACCGCCGACGGCGTGAGGCTGCTGCGCACGCTGCCCGAGGCACCGACGGCACTCGTCGGGCACGAGCTGTCGACCGGGTGGATGGGGAACCTCGACGCCGACGACCGGCGGCTGCTGCTGTCCAGGGTCCGAGCTGTCCTGGCGGTCTCGGAGGCCGTGCGCGACTACGTGGTCGACCACCACGGCGTCGATCCGGAGACCGTCACCGTGGTCCCACCCCCGGTCGACCCACCCGGACCGCTCCCGAAACGAGGCGGCGACGACACCCGGTGCGTCGTCGTGGGTGGGGGCGTGGCCGACTGGCGCAAGGCCCCGGAGCTGTTCGTCACCGCAGCACACCACTGCCGACGACTCGCCCCGGAGGTCGACTGGCGGTTCCGGTGGTTCGGCGGCGGGACGGGGGACGACCCGGCGCGGTGGCCGCTGGAGTTCGAGGTCGACCGACTCGGCCTGAGCGACGTCGTGACCTTCACCGGCCCCGTGACCGATCCGTCCGGTGAGTTCGCGAACGCCGACATCCTGTTGTCGACGGCGAAGGAGGACGCCGCACCGTTGGTGACCGCCGAGGGCGCCGGTTGGGGCCTGCCGGTCGTGGCGTTCGACTCGGGCGGCGTCACGGAGCTGATCGCAGCCGGAGGGTGCGGCACCGTGGTGGCGTACCCGGACGTCGTCGGACTGGCCGAGGCGGTCGTCGACCTGGCCAGACGGCCCGACCGGAGGCGAGCGCTCGGCGACTCAGGCGCACAGACGGTGCGAGCAACCCGGGACCCGGGCGTGGTCGCCAGCGCCGTCGCCCACTGGATCCACGGGGTCCTCGGCAGCTGAACCAGCGCCCCCGGCTGGTCGGCCCGTCTGCTGGATCACCACCAGCGCGCCGGCTCGAGGTACTCGACCACCGCGAAGAGGACGCCGCACCCGACGTGGAGCGCGAACGTCGAGCCGGTGACGACCCGTCGGACCGTCAGGCTGCTGCCGAGGCCCGGTTCGTCGGCGGCACCCGGACCGAGCGTCCGCAGCGCGATCGCCGTCGACTCGATGAACACGAGGAACAGCGCCACCTGGGCGCCCCACAGGAAGTCACCCGGATCGACGTACACCGTGATCTCGAGGAGGAAGAAGTACGTCAGCGCCACGAACAGCGTCAGCCAGGCGAGTCGGAGCAGACGCTCCCGTGCCGCGTGGCGGACGCAGACGAGCACCGTGAGCGGGTACACGATCGACGCGAGGAGGAGCACCACGAAGAACCAGGGCGACGAGGCCCGCTGCTCCACCAGTCGGCGCAGGACCACCAGCGGCGCGACCCCGAGGCCGGTCGAGTCGCCGGTCGGACTACGCACCAGTTGCACGGCGAGCAGCAGGATGGACGGCAGCACGAACCCGAGCCCGACCAGGCGCCAGTCGACCGTCCGGAGCCGACGCCACCCCCAGGCCAGGGTGAGCAGCACCGCGGGGAGGAAGCAGGTCGTGAAACTCGGCTTGGCCATGAGGACGAGCACCGACACCGCAGCGGTCAACAGCACGGTCGTCGGCTTCGAGCGGCCGTACATCCGGGACGCCACCAGCCAGAACAGCCCGATCGCGAACGGCCGGGAGAGCGTCACCGTGGGGTTGTGGTACACGGTCACCGCGACGTAGCCCACGAAGAGGTGCTGCTTCGCCACGGTCAACAGGGTCACCGGCGTGACGACCATCAGGCCCACCGTCGCCAGACCACTCGAGAGCAGGACGTGGGTCCGACCGCCCTGCTCCATGGAGCTGACCAGACGCCGCACGACCAGGTCGGCGGTGACCACGGCCGCACCCACGACCACGAGTACGCCGGAGAGATCCCACGTGAACACGCGGTCCGACATCGCCGGGGCGACCAACCCGAGCTCGCCGACCGGCAGGAACGCACGGACCGCGATGGCGAGCTGCTCGAACAACCCGTACGGACCCGTCCCCTGACCCGAGATCCCGATCTGTTCGGCGGTGAACAGGTGCGGCTCCATGTCCGTGCGGAGTCCGACCGACCACACCACCGGGAAGTAGATGAACGACACGACCGCACCGACCAGCAGCCGGGCCCGAACGAACGCCGGGTCCCGCCGGTCGAGCGCGGTCAACGGCGCGACCTCGGAGGACCGAGCGTCGGCCTCCGGCTCACCGGCCTCCAGGGCGCCGGCGTCCCGTGGATCGGAGCCGCGGACAGGTGACCGCCGGACTCCCGGTTCGATGCCCGCCGACCGACCCATGCGATGCTGCTCCTCCCGACGCCACAGCCCGTGGACAGACCCTGCGCCACCGCCCCGCCCGGGTGGCCCGCCGGGCCGACGCGCCCTCCGGGCCTCGGATCGACCGCCTACATTGGTCATCGTACCGCACCGTCGCGACGAGGTCCCCGGGGCGCACGTCGCCGGTGTGGGCCGGATCCGACTCACCGCACGGCCGTCGGTGGCCCGGGGGCAGCACGTCAGCGGCGCAACCCACGAGGACTGATCGAGACGTGACGCTGCTCCACCGGACGCCACTCGCCATCGTGCTCGGCACCTTGCTGCTGGTGGGGTGCACCCGGATCGACGTCTCCTTCGACGCCGGGGCGACCGCCATCGCCGCCGACTACCGACACGCCTGCGTGCTCCGGGCCGACCGGACGGTCGCCTGCTGGGGGGACAACCGCACCGCCCAACTCGGCGACGGAACCACCGTCAACTCACCCGACGAACTCCGCACCGTCGAGGGCATCGAGGACGTCAGCGTGCTCTCGGTCGGCGAGGACTTCTCGTGCGCGGTGGCACAGCGGGCGGAGGTCCGGTGCTGGGGCCTGAACTACCAGGGCCAGCTCGGTGACGGCCGGACGCTCACGATCGGTGGTCCCGTCACGGCGGTGCCCGAGGTGACGGGTTCGGTCGGACTGGCCACGGGTCGGAGCCACACCTGTGCGGTGGCGGCCGACGGACGGGTGCGCTGCTGGGGGGCGAACGACTCAGGTCAGCTCGGCGACGGGAGTCGGACGACACAGCTCGTGCCGGTGCCGACGAAGGGCGCCGAGGACACCGTCGCCCTCTCGGCCGGAGCCGGCTTCAGCTGCGCGTTGTCGTCCGGTGGCACGGCCAGCTGCTGGGGTCTGAACAGTGTCGGCCAGCTCGGCACCGGCGATCGCGTCGACCGGACCGAGCCGGTCGCTGTGACCGGGCTCGACCGGGTGGTGGCGATCGACTCGCAGCTCGCCTCGACGTGCGCAGTCCGGGACGACGGATCGGTGTGGTGCTGGGGGGCTCAGGTCGACGCCCCGCTGGGCCGGCCACCGACCATCCGGCCACCGACGGCGGCCCCGGTCGACGGGGTCCGTGGCGCCACCGCCGTCGCCGTGGGCGAGACGACGAGCTGCGCCCTCACCGGCGAGGGGATCGTCTGCTGGGGACCGAGGTCGCCAGCACGGGTGGAGCAGTCCGACGTCGACGACGTGGTCGACCTCGACGTCGTCGGGTCGTCGCTGTGCACGGTCGTCCGTCGTGGCGCAGTGGACTGTCGACCGCTCGACTGAGCGGTCGGGGCGACGGGACCCCTCGGGCTGCTGCCGGGGAGGGTGGAACCGCACGGAGCTCCGCTCCGGACGGCAGCTTCGCCGTGGCCAATCCGAGGGTGGATTGCGTACAGTGGGCTCGGAGCGGGGTCGGCAGGCGGAGTGCGGCTGATGTTGAGCGACCAGATCGAGGGGCTCGCGTCCATCGACACGTGGCACTGGTTCTTTCGCGCCCGACGGCTCCAGATCGACGACGCGCTCCACCGACTCGGGATCCAGCGAGACGGTCGCCACACGGTCCTGGACGTCGGGTGTGGACCCGGAGGCACGACCGCGACGCTGGCCGCCGTCGGGCCGGTCACGGCGATCGACCCGTCCCCGGTCGCCGGCCGGTACCTGGGCGAGCGGGTGCCGGACGCGACGTTCCACCTGGGCGGACTCGACGATCTGGACGAGCTCCTCGGCGACCGGACCTTCGACCTCGTGTGCTGCTTCGGGGCCCTGAACCAGGAGTCGGTTCCCGATCCGTCAGCGGCCGTCCGACGCCTCGCAGCGAAGGTCGCACCCGGTGGGGGGCTCCTGATCGACGAGCCGGCCGACGAACGGCTCCGGCGACAGATCGACCTCTCGGGGAGCAGCGTCCGCAGGTTCGAACTGGACGACCTCACCGACTCCGTCCGTTCCAGCGGTCTCCTCGTCGTCGACGCCCGGTACGTCCACGGTTGGGCCTGGCCGATCGCACGACTGCTGGCCTGGCAGAGCCGACGGCGACCGAAGCCCGCCGACCACCCACCGACCGAGCTCGCGAACCGCAGCCTCGACCGGGCCGCCTACCAGTTCGCCCGAGTCGAGCACGCCGCCGCCCGACGAGGAGTCCGCCCTCCGAGGGGCACCGGGTGCTGGGTGGTGGCACGACGAGGCACGGAGTCGGCCGTCCGACCACCCGGTGCGGGCGGCGCCACCCGTGACGCCGGGTGAGGACCGGAGCAGAGGCAGTGGAGGCGCGCCACGACCCGACACCGGCGACGGCTCTCCGGCCGGCTCCGCCGCTGGGCGTGCAGTCGGTGCTGTGGTTCCTCGTCATCTTCGAGCTGTCCCCGGCGAGCCAACCGGTGCGACTCGCCGTGCTCGCCTGGTCCCTGGTCGCGTTCGGCT
The DNA here is from genome assembly GCA_903873135.1 of uncultured Actinomycetes bacterium. Taxonomy (GTDB): domain Bacteria; phylum Actinomycetota; class Acidimicrobiia; order Acidimicrobiales; family Microtrichaceae; genus SXMI01. The sequence goes on along the minus strand of CAIQNH010000233.1, from coordinate 40,949 downwards.
CACCGGGAGCCGCCGCCCTGGCCTACGGGCTCACCACCCTGGCCATCGAGGCAGCAGCCGGGGTCTCGGCAGCGATCCTCGTCACGTCCGCACCCGGGCGACGACGCCGCATCGCCGCCGAGGGTCGGGAGCGCCTGCAGTCGTGGCTGGCCGATCGAGGCCCGGTCCACCCCGCCTTCGTCCCGGGCCTCGCCGTGCTGGGGGGCACCGCTGTCACGACGTGGGCGCGTCACCTGGGCCCCGTCCGGCGGAGCCGACGGGAGCTCACCGTCTACGCCCTCGTCGTCGCCACGGCGCTGGGACTGCTCAGCGCCGTGCAGGGTGCGCTCGTCGCCGTGGGCATCGCGTTCCCGGGACCGGCCACCGTGGGACTCGCCGTGCTCAGCCTCGTCGCGGTTCCGATCGCGCTGTGGCTCAGGAAGCGTCGCAACGGGAGCCGGGGGGTCCGGGCCGACGACGACGTGGCCGCCGCCCTGGGCTCCGGAGCCGAGTGACCCTCGACCGAGCCCCCCGGAGCTTCTCGGGGCACCGGCAGTCGGTACCGACCCCCGGAGGGATCCGGTGACCGACGCGATCGTCGTCGGCAGCGGCCACGCCGGCGTCGCCGCTGCGACGGAGCTCGCCCGCCTGGGTCGGTCCACCGTGGTGGTCGACGTCGGTCGGGTGCTCGACCACGACCGCCTCCGGCTGGTCGAGCGACTCGGCGGGCTCGACCCACCCGACTGGGACCGGGCGAGTGTCGAACTCGTCAGCCGCAACCCGACCCTGGGGGACCCGCTCCCGAGGCGGCTCGACTTCGGATCGGACCACGTCTACGAGCCGGACGACGCGCCCCCGCTGCCGACCACCCGACGGTTCCCGTACGCGCCGGTGGCCTCGCTCGCACGGGGAGGACGGAGCAACGTCTGGGGCGCGGCCGTGCTGCCGACACACGACAGCGACATGGACGGGTGGCCGATCGACCGGGCCGACCTCGAACCCCACTACCGACAGGTGCTCCGGACGATGCCACTGTCCGGAGCCCGGGACGGACTCGAGGCCGAGTTCCCCGTCTACCGGGACTCGATCGACCAGTTGGCGATCCCGCCCTCCGCCCAGCTCGCCCTCGACCGGCTCGAGTCCTCGCCGCTCAGGAGCGATCCGACCGTCGTGTTCGGGCGCTCCCGACTGGCCGTCACCGGCGGACACGACTCACCCAGGTCGTGCCGGTACTGCGGCATGTGCCACAGCGGCTGCGCCTACGGGTCGATCGACGCCTCGACGCACCACCTGGATCCGCTCGTGGCGTCGGGCCGCGTCGAGTACCGCCCCGGCCTGACGGTGCGGACGATCGAGGAGACGTCGGGACGGGTCACGGTCCGCTGCGTCACCGCTGACGGACGGATCGAACGGATCACCGGCGACCGACTGTTCGTGGCCTGCGGGCCGATCAACTCGACCAGGATCGTGCTCGAGAGCCTCGAACTGTGGGACCACCCGGTTCCGCTCCTGTCGACCCAGGGGTTCGTCGCCCCCCTCCTGGTCCCGGGTCGGGTGCCGCAACCGACGGCGGCCATGACGCTCGCCGCCTGCTTCATCGAGTTCCGGACCCCGTCGTCGCCGCACTGGATCCACGTCCAGGTGTCGCCGCCGAACGAACTGGCGACCGCCCGGTTGGCGCACCTCGCCGCCCGCCTCCACCTGCCGCGACGGGCGACCGACCGGGTCGCCCGGCAGTTCCTGGTCGCGCTCTGCTCCATGCACTCCGACGAGGCCGGACACCACGTGCTGACGCTCGAACGTGACGAACCGGCGGGTCACCGGATGGTCGTCGACACCGTCCCGATGCCGTCGTTCCCGGCCACGGCGAGGCGGACAGCCGGTCACCTCCGCAGGCTGCTGGCCCGCGCCGGTCTGCGGTTGCTCCCGCCCGTCGGACCCATGGTCGGACCGGAACCCATCTCCTGGCACTTCGGTGGATCCATGCCCATGCTGGCCCGGAACGGGGCGCCGATCGACACCGACGTGCTGGGTCGGCCCCGGGGCTTCGAGCGGACCCACGTCGTCGACGCGTCGGTCCTGCCGTCGATCCCGGCGACGACGTTGGCCCTGGTCACCATGGCCAACGCCACCCGGATCGTCCACGAGTCCGTGCGGGGAGGGTGAGCCGGTGGCCGTCGCACGAACCTGCATCAACCACTCCATCAGCTTCGACGTGCGGAACCTGCTCCGTGCCGCTGCAGGTCGACGGGCCGGCGACACCGGGGCTGTGGTCGCCGTCACCACGTTCGAACGACGGTTCGCCGAGTACGTCGGCGTCGGGACGTGCGTCGCCTTCCCGTTCGCCAGGTCGGCCTTCCTGGCGACGCTGCAGGCGATGGACCTCCCGCCGGACTCCGAGGTCGTCCTCCCCCCCATCACGATCCAGCCGATGGTCGACGCCGTGCGCAGCGTCGGGTGTCGGCCCGTCGTGGTGGACATCGACCCGGGCACGCTGCTGTTCGATCCGGTCCAGCTCGCCGAGCGACTGAACGAACGGACGAAGGTGGTGATGCTCACCTACCTGTTCGGGATCGCATCGGACCCGACACCGATCGTCGAGGCGGCTCGGGCCGTGGGCGCCCGGGTCGTGGAGGACTTCTCGCACAACCTCGGTGCCACGATCGACGGACGACCGGCCGGAACCTTCGGTGACGTCGGCATCTACAGCTCGTCCGCGACCAAGACCCTCGACACCTACGGCGGCGGACTCGCCGTGACCGACGATCCGGAACTCGCCGCCCGACTCCGCCTCGCCCAGGGTCGGCTCCGGGCCACCCCTCGGTCGCGACTCCTCGCCAAGGTCTCGGGCACGCTGGTCTGGAACGTCACCAGCAGCCGAGCGGCGTGGACCGTGGCGACGTTCCCACTCGTCCGTTGGCTGCGGCGTCGGCACCCCGGTGTCGAGCAGACGATCTCCGGAGCGAAGCGGCCGCCGACGGCGTCGACCGAACCGGGCGACCCCTGGTTCGAACGCTTCACCTCGCAGCAGGCGGCCGCTGGCCTCGAACTGCTCCCCGGGGTCGCCGCCACGGACCGGATCAGAGTGGCGAACGCCGAGCAGATCCGGGCCACACTCCGGTACCTCGGCGTCCCGGTGCCCACCGGCTCCACCGGCGGCCACCACGTGCACTGGCAGTGCGTCGCCTACATCGAGGACGTCGAGCGGGTGCAGCGTGGTCTCGCGGCAGACGGGTTCGACACGGCCGGCACGAACCTCCGACTGGTGTGCGACTGCGAGCCGTCAGCGTGCCGCCACCCCGTCGCCCGGGCGGTCAAGCGACACGCCCTCTACCTGCCGTGCCACCCGGGGGTTCGTCCCGGCTCCCTCCACCGACTCACCCGGAGCCTGGCCCGGCTGCGCCCGGTCCCCAGCGTGACGCTCGGGCCCGCCTCCGGAACCCACCCGCCGGGATCCGGCGGCGACCGGTCTGACTGAGCCTGCGGTCGTCGCCCACGCGACGGGATCCACCTGGACGTCGGTGGTCAGCCCCCGACCTGACCGGACAGGGGCGACTGGGGCCAGGGCGGTGCGAGCTCGGCCGGGTAGCACGCGACGAGTCCCGACTGGCACCGGTAGGTCGACACCCCCGCCACCAGGTACGGCACCAGCACCAGCGCGAGCACCACGGCCAGCGTCCGGGACATCGAGCGCTCACGGGTGAGGACGATCACCCGACGGATCGAGTAGACGAGCAGGACGGTGGCGCCTGCGGCGGCGAGCTGGAGGATGTCGCCGCCGTTCGCGCCCTTGTAGACCGTGAGTCCGGAACGGGCGAAGAGCAGGGTGGCCACGAGCCCGACCGAGAACAGACCGAGACCGAGGAGGACGGCGACGTCGTCGAGCAGCCGTCGACGCAGCAGGGCCAGCGCCACCACGGGGAACAGTAGGACCAGCCAGAACTGCCAGCCGAAGCCACCCATCTCACCCAGCTCCCAGAACGGTCGCAGCTCGACGCCGCCCGTGCGGTCCGCCGGACTCAACCAGATGGCGATCGAGAACTGGAACGCCAGGACGAGGACGGCCGGCACGGTGACGAGTCGGATCGCGTCGGCGACGCTCCCGTGGCGTTCGTCCACCAGCCCGAGCCTCGTTCGCCGGACGAGCAGGACGCACACGGGCACGACCACTGCGAGCGCGGGGACCAGACTCGGCTTCACGATCGCCGTCGCCACGACGAGCAGGGGCAGCAGCAGACGCCTCCGGGCCGGGAGCCGGCCCCGAACGAACTGCGCGCTCACCCACACGAGCGCGACGTTCAGTCCCATCGCCGCCGGCGTCGTCGGGACGAACGAGTAGTACATCGGCACGAACCGGGACCGCGGGGTGAGGAGCGCCTCCCACCCCTGGATGGCCGCCGGACTCTCCATGAGCGCGACGGCGACGCTCACCCCCGCCGCCGCCCAGCGGGAGAGCAGTTCGGAGCCGTCGTCGGTGTGACGGAGGATCCAGTAGAGCGCCGCACCGAGGCCGGCCGCCGCCACGATCGAGACGACCGCGGCTGCGACCCGTGGGTCGCTGCCGGGCAGCACCACGTCCACGACGCGGCTGGCGAGGTGCCAACCGAAGTGGGGCTGGTTGGGACTGAGCGGATCCCGGAACGTCTCGGAGATCATCGCTGCGTGCCCGAGCCAGAGGTTCGGGACGACCATCCTCGGCCGGAACAGCGCCGAGAGCACCACCGGGGCGAACACGAGCGCGTGGAGGAGCGCGACGGCCAGCACCGCCACGTCGAACCCGAGCCACGTCCCCACCCCGCCGGCGGAGCGCTCCGGGTCGGTCACCGACCGACCGGCCGCCGGCGACGGTTCGACCGTGTCGCTCCCTCGTCCCACCTGAGGTCTCACCCTCGACGAGCGACAGGTGTCGACGAGGACCCGAGCTCCTCGACCGGTGGTCGTTCCCGGCGCGCTGCGGTGCCGAGCGGCGCGCACGACGCAGCGACGGCGTCCAGATCCAGGTGGCTGAGCCGGTGGTCGATGAAGAACTGCTCGTCGATGGCGACCGTGCTGAGCTCAGCAGGGCCGTTCGGAACGGCGTAGCGGGGCGCGGCGGAGTCCGGGACGAGCACCCCGGCGATCGCGACCCGTTCGTCGGACGAGCGGTTCGGGCCGGACGTGTGGACCAGTGCGTGGTCGTAGAGGACGGCCGACCCGGCCCGCAGCTCGAGGGGTACGGCGTACCGTGGGCGATCCGCGCTCACCTCCGGGTACAGGTTCTCCTCGCACTGGTGGCCGCGCACGCCCGTCGCCGCTCGGTGACTGCCCGGCACGACCCACAGCGCACCCGTCTCGACGGTCACGTCGTCCAACGCGCACCAGACCATCATCGAGCGGAAGTGGTCCTCGTCGACGAAGGTCGGATCCCGGTGCGCCACCACGTCGCCGGCGTCGCCCGGCCACTTCACGACGTGGACGAAACCGAGGGACCGGTGGTCGGGCACCACCCGCTGCACGGCCGGTGCGAACAGCCGGTCCATCGCTTCCGAGACCGCCCGCTTGTAGTCGGTGTCGGTCGACCACGTGTCGTTGAACAACCCCGTGCGAGGATCCCCCGGTGCGGCGCCGAGGCGGTCGCGGACGGCCCGCACCTCGTGGAGCTCCGCCTCGTCGAGCAGGTCCACCGTGACGTAGCCCCGATCCCGGAGACCGGCCTCGACCGTGTGCTCCCCGGCCTCCGGGCGCTCGCTGTCCACCGCCGGACCACCGGGTCCGGCGGGCGGCTGGTCGCCGCTCGCAACAGGTCGTCGGCGGGCCCGGAACACCTCCTCGAGGGTACCCCACGTCCTGCGGATCCACTCCGCCGCGACGGAGGCGCTCACTCGGGAGGCCGACCCTCCAGACCTGTGGACCGGGCCACCACGAACGCGCGACGACCACTGGAGCGCATCAGGAGTCGGGCCGCGTAGTTGCCGAGCAGTCCCAGCGCCACGAGGGTGACGCCCCACAGCACCCCGACGACCGATGCGGCGATCCACCAGGGCGACGGCTGGGCTCCGCCCACGGCAGCCACGGCCCACCCGAGCGCACCGAGCAGTCCTGCGCCGAGGGAGAGGGCACCCACGGCCGAGGCGAAGAACAACGGAGCGAACGACGACCCGGCGATGGAGTCCGTCACGTGGCGCATCAGCGTCCCGAGCGTGTGCCTCGACCGCTCGGTCCGTCTGGGGTCGTGGCGCACGACGACGCTGGTGACGTTCCGGGTCGAGGCGATCAGCAGTGCGTCGAGGGAGAACTCGCGACCCGGCGACTCGTCGAACGCATCACGGAGGGAGGTTCGGAACGCCCTGAACGACGTGGTCTGCTGGGCGAAGGGCACCCGGAACCAGCGCTCGAGCAGGAACTTCAGGATCACCATGCTCGCTCGGCGGAACACGCCGTGGCGGTAGTGCTGCGCGCGCCCGTAGACCAGGTCGACGCCGGGGACGATGGCGTCGAGGAGCAGCGGGACCTCGCTCGGCGGGTGCTGCAGGTCGTCGTCGATCGTCACGATCGTGTCCATCCGGGCGGCACGGATGCCGCAGAGCAGCGCGTTGTGCTGCCCGAAGTTCTGACTGAGGCCGATGGCGACGACGTCGGACTCCGCACGGGCGAGCTCGTCCATGACCTGCCAGGAGCCGTCGGTGCTGCCGTCGTCGATGAGGATGATCTCGTGCTCCCGACCGTGGTCGTCGAGCACAGCTCGGGTGCGGGCGACCAGCTCGCCGATGGTCCGCTCGCCGTTCAGCACCGGGACCAGCACCGAGACGGACTCGCTCACCGCAGCCACGCCGAACCCTCCCCGAGGAGGGCCACGCACCGGTGGTCCACGCTCGTCACGACCGCCGGAGCGAGCGCTCCAGCGACGGGGCACCCCGCCGACGGGGTGACGGCACCGACGGCGGACCAGCGGGTGTCTGGGTGGTCCACCCGGCGGATCCTCCCACGCCGGGGCCGCCGGATCCACGGTGGGGGCCGTCGCTCCGACCGAGCCTCACCCACGGGGCCGCTCGAAGGATGCGTAGACGACCCGGAGCGCACCGGCGAGGTGCAGCGCCACGAACATCCTGACGCCCGCCGAGCCGGCGAACGCTGCGTCGCCGGGCCGACGGTGGGCGTCGCCGTGGTCGAGGTACGTCGGTGCGGTCTGGCGGGTCGCGTCGACGTGGCCGAGCGGACGGAGTCCAGCAGCGACCGCCCGCTCCTCCAGCTGGTCCACCGAGCCGAACACCTCCGGCCACGGATCGAAGGTCGACGACAGCTCGGCCTCGACCGTCAGGTCGTCGACACCGACGACCGAACCGGCACCCGGCTGCACCAGGATGTCGACGACGGCCACCCGCCCCCCGGGGACGAGCACCCGGGCGGCCTCCTGCAGGAACTGCTCACGACTGGGGACGTGCCAGAGCGCCTCGATGGAGACGATCCGGTCCACCGACGACGACCGGACGGGCAGACGGCTCCCGTCGCCGCAGAGCCAGTGGAACCGGTTGGGTCGACCGGGCGACAGGCAGCGGTCCGTCACGAGCTGGCGGTGGTCGACGTCCAGACCGAGCAGCTCGGCACCGTGCAGTCGCCGGTCGAGCGCCAGCATCGTCCCCCCGAAGCCACAACCGACGTCGAGCACCCGGTGCGCGTCGCGCACGTCGGCCATCTCGAGGACGATCTCGTCCAGCCGCTCCTGCGCGATCCGGACGTCGACGCCCGGATCCACACGGTCGGGGTCGTCCCAGTGACCCAGGTGGTTGCTCCTGGTCCCCGCCGTGGCCGTGAAGTCCGCGAGCTGGTGGTCCACGTAGCTGGGGGGTCTCGGACGCTGGTGGGGTGGGGGCATCGGTGGCGCTCAGATCTCGACGCGGTCGACGAGGTCAGGTCAGGGTAGCGGTCTGTCGGACCCGGGCGGCTGGGCGTCGGAGTAGCCTCGGCCTCGTGCGCGGGGAACACTCGGTCGACCACGCCGTCGACACCGCCCTCGCGTGGCTCACCGAACACCAACGGCCGAGCGGCGAGCTCCCCTCGTACGCGTCTGCGCTCGGCTCGGGGCCGGAGGAGTGGATCCCCGACACCCTGAACTTCATCACGGCGCTGGGGGCGCTCGCCCTCGACGACGTCGACGACCCCCGGGCCACGGGCATCGTCGACCGAGCGGTCCACTTCCTCCGGGCCGAGGTGGAGCGGGGTGACCTCTGGCGGTACTGGTCCCGGGCGAGCGACCAGCACGACTACACACCGCCCGACGCGGACGACACGGCCTGCTGCTCGATGGCCGTCGCCCGCCGGGGGGTCAGCACGACCCGCAACGTCCGGCTCCTGGTCGACAACCGTGACGAGCAGGGGAGGTTCCGGACCTGGTTCGTCCACCACCGGTCGAGCTCGCTGCCCTTCCGGTGGGCGACCCGGGAGGAGTGGCTCCCCCGGGTGCGGCGGCGTCGGGCCGAGCTCTGGGCGAACTCGGAGGCCGAGCCCGGTGACGTCGACGGCGTCGTCAACGCCAACGTCGTGCGGTACCTCGGACCCGACCGGGCCCCGGCCGCGGCGGTCGAGTGGGTCGTCGAGCTGGTCGAGTCGGGACTCGAGGGCAGGTGCGACAAGTGGCACCGGAACCCGACCACCGCCTGGGCTGCGGTCGCCGACGGCTGGCGGACCGGCGTCGCCGCGTTCCGGCCGTTGGCTCCGATCGTGGTCGGACGGATCCTCGACCGACTGGACGCCACCGAGCCGTTCGGCCCGGCCCTCGACACCGCCCAGGCGCTCGTCGCACTCCGGTCGTTCTCGGCCGCTGCCGACGTGCCCACGTCGGCGATCGACCTGTTGTCGGACCAGCTGGTCGGGAGCCAGCGACCGGACGGGTCCTGGGACCGATCGGTGTTCTTCTACGGCGGTCCCGACGAGGTGTTCGGCTGGGCCTCCGAGGCGCTGTCGACGGCGGTCGCCGTGCGCGCCCTCGTCGCGCGGGCCGCCTGAGCCGGACCACACGGGTCTCCCAGACGGTACGGTGGGTGCATGGCGACCGGACGCTGGCTCGGCCGTCTGACCCGGCGACACGGCGCCGGTCCGGACCGCGGTGCCGGCCCTCCGGGAGACTCCCCGGGTCGGACGACTCCGGTGACGTCGGGCGAGTCGGTCGTGCTCGACCGTCACGCCACGGTGCGACAGGCGCTCGAGGACGTGGAGTCGTTCACGACCGTCGGGGTGATCGACTGCGGCCAGAGCGCTCCCCTCCTCCCCCTCCAGACCTCGCCGTCGGACCACCCCCGGATCCGTCGGGCGCTCGACACGGCGCTCACACCGCAGCGTGTGGCTGCGCTCGAGCCGGTGCTCCGGCAGCGGGCCCGGGACCTCGCCGCGCCACTGGCGGCTCGAGGCGGCGGCGACGTCGCGTCGTCCGTCGCCCGGTGGCTCCCGGTGCACGCGCTGGTCGAGCTGCTCGGTCTCCCCAGCGACGACGCCGGTCGGCTCCGCGACCTGCACGACCGCGTCCTCGGTCCCGGAGCCGCGGATCGTGACGGCGTCGCAGCCGCCGGTCCGGAGATCGAGTCGTACTTCAGCGAGGTCGTGGCGGCGCGACGGGGACAGTCCGGGACCGACCTCGTGCGCGCCCTCTCCACGCCGGAGGACCGCGCCCTGGCGCTGTCCGACGACGAGGTGGCCTCGGTCTGCTACCTGCTCCTGCTCGCCGGCATCGACCCGGTGGCCACGGCCATCGGAGCGGCAGCGGCACACCTCGCCGTCGCACCGCACCACCAGGCGGTGGTGGACTCGGCGAGGGACCTCCGACGGTACGTCGAGGAGTTGCTCCGGTGGTCCGCTCCCGTCGTCGCGCTCCCCCGCCGCTGCGTCTCCGACGCCGAGGTCGGGGGTGTGACCGTCCCCGCCGGTGCTGCGCTGGAGTGCCGCGTCGCCGCAGCGAACCGGGATCCGGCCGCGTTCGAGGCACCCGACGACTTCCGACCGGGACGGCGGGAGCGGCACCTCGCCTTCGGGGCGGGTCCTCACCACTGCGCCGGGGTCCACCTGGCCCGACTCCAGGTCGCCCTGGCGATCGAGGAGCTCGTGCGGGCGCTCCCCGGCTTCCGCCCGGACCCGGCGCACGAGACGCCCGACCCCGCCCGCCTGGCCGCCGGCGACCCGGTCGTGGTGGTGGCGGGTGGAGGGCGTCCCCCACAGGTCGGGGCGCCGACCGGTTGACCCCCGACCCGGCGGTCCGTCACCCGAGGTCGACGATCCGGCCCCGCAACGACCGCAGGTAGGCGATCGACCCGACGAGGAACACCACCGCCAACGCCGCCTGGAGGTAGAACAGCGGCCGGGGCCACGCCGACCTCAGCGCCACGTCACGGACGGCCTCGACGTACACCGAGATCGGATTCACGACGTTGAGCCAGCGCAGACCCTCCGGCAGCTGGTCGGGCTGGTAGGAGATCGGACTCGCGAAGAACAGGGCGAGACCCAGGAACGACGTGACGAACTGGAGTCCCGGCAGGAAGACCTGCAGGGTCGAGACGAGGATGCTGACCGCGACCACGAAGACGGTCACCACCAGCAGGACCACCGGGAGCATCACGACGGTGACCGAGATCGTCACGCCCTGCACCACCGCGACCACGAGCAGCCCGATCGCGACGATGACCGTGTCCACCGCGTTGGCGAGCGTCCTCGACATCGGGATCATCTCGACCGGGACCGCCACCTTCGTGAGGAGGTCGTGCCGATCGGCGATGCAGGTGACCGAACCGAGCGCACCCGTCACCGCTCGGTACACGACGACACCCGCCACCAGGTAGGAGAGGTAGGGCAGATCGCCACCGGTCTGGGCGAAGATGACCCCGAAGATCAGCGCGTAGGCGGCCACGGCGAGCGCCGGTTGGAGCACCGCCCACACGAGCCGGGTCGGCCTGGTCCCGAACCGCTCGGCGACGTCCCGACGCGTCCACTCCGCCAGCAACCTCAGGTAGGTGCGACGTCGCCTCGACACCGGGGACCGGACCCGGCTCACGGCGCCCCGGACCCGTACTCGCGACGCTGGGTCACCTCCGGAACCGGTGCAACGCCGACGCCCCACGTGCCCACACGTGCGCCGTGGAGTCCGGGGATCACGCCCCTCAGGATCGCACAGTCCCGACGAGGCGGCGGTACCATCGCGGACGTTCCGACGAGTCGTCCTCGTCGTCGCTGCGACCGGCCGCGAAGCGGGGCCACGACCGGAGACCACCAGCCCCGATCGCCGAGGGGGACCCTCCCGTGACCACTGTGGCCGAGCTCCGAGGAGTCACGAAGCGCTACCGGCGCGGGGTCGACCGGTCGAACTGGCGGGCGCTGATCCCGGGTCGTCTGGGCGAACCGTCCCGGGCGGACCACCTGGTGGCCCTCGACGGGGTGTCGCTCCGGATCGAGCCGGGCGACTCGGTGGGCATCATCGGGCCGAACGGAGCCGGGAAGTCCACGCTCCTGAAGGTGATGGCGGGGATCATCGAGCCGACGACCGGCGAGGTGCGCACCCACGGCCGGATCGCGGCGGTCACCGAACTCGGGTCGGGGTTCACGCCCGACCTCACGGGCGCGGAGAACCTCCGGTTCAGCGGAGCGCTGATGGGGCTCCCGGCCAGCGTCATCGACGAACGGTTCGACGAGATCGTCGACTTCTCGGGAATCGGATCGTTCATCGACACCCCGGTCAAGCGGTACTCGACGGGCATGCGGGCCCGCCTCTCGTTCGCGCTCGCCACCAGCGTCGACGCGGACCTGGTGATCCTCGACGAGGTGCTCTCGGTGGGCGACTGGCGCTTCCAGCAGGCCTGCGTCGCCAGGATCCAGGAGATGCACCGCTCGGGTGCCGCGATCGTGGCGGTCTCCCACAACAACTGGCTCATCACCCAGCTGTGCGAACGGGCGATCCTGCTCGACCAGGGGCGCGTCACCTCCGCCGGTGACCCCGTCTCGGTCATCCAGGACTACATCGGCGTGGGGACGTCGACCGACCCGGACAAGCCGGAGGACCTCCCCAACGCACCGGTGTTCGACCACCAGCAGGACGACCGGATCAACCTCGGCGAGCTCCGGTGCGACCCACCGGAGTTCGACACCGGCCGACCGCTCCGGTGCCGGTTCGTCCTCGACGTACGGGAGCCCGTCGACGGCCACCTCGTCGTGTCCGTCTACACGATGGGTCGTGCGGCGTTCGCCGACCCGATCGAGGGTCCGAGCGACCTGCTCCGGCAACCGGGCCGCTACGAGGTCTCGGTGACCACCGCACCACTCCCGTTCTCCGCCGGGTCGTTCCTCGTCCGGGTCGCGGTCGTCCGCACCATCGACCCGGAGGACCACCTGCAGGAGCTGCTCACCTCGATCGCGGACGCCGTCACGCCGTTCAGGATCCTCGGCGACCCCAGCAGCCGGCCGGGCTTCGTGTTCGACGCCCAGTGGGAGGTCTCGGCCGACGGGAGCACCGCCGCCGCCAGATCCGCCTCACCGGCGGAGGAGTGAGCCGTCGGGGGGTGGCTCCTGCACCCGCCGAGTCGGCGGCGGTCAGTTGAGGGAGTCCCGGCCCGTGAGGTCGCGGATGAGGTTCGGACAGGTCCGGATGAGGTGGGCCTCGATCTCCGGCCACCCCGCAGTCTCACCCGGTGCCGGCGGTGACACCGAGATCGCCCACACGAGCGAGTCCGCGGTGGAGAACGTCCGGACGGTCGCTGCGACCGCCGAGGAGAACTCGAGGCGCCGGGACAGGGCGGTCGCCAGGGCGAGCTCCGGTCCGAACGATGCACCGAGCAGCTCCCGGCGTCCGGTCCCCGTGGCCTCGGTCCACTGGGTCCGGAAGCCGTCGAAGAAGGACGGGTCGTCGAGCCGCTGCAGGTTGTCCCGCAGCTGCACCTGACCCTTCTTGAGGGCGTCGGCCACCGGGTAGAAGCCCAGGCAGATGCGGTCGGTGGTCGCCGGGCGGGACACGACCAGCGGGAGCGTGGTCGTCGTGGTGGGGATGGTGGTCGTCGTCGTGGACGTCGTCGGCACCTGGGAGGCCACCGCCGTGGTGCTGGTGACCGAACGAACCACTCCCTCGGGGAGGAACAAGGTCGGACCGGGACCGGGGATCGTGGTCGGCCCGGCGCTCGTCGTGGGTCGCGCGACCTCGAACGGATCGTCGGTCACCTCGCGCTGCTGGTTGGAGAACCCGGGGTAGGACTCCTCGGACCCGGACACCTGTCCGCCACCGCAGGCGGCGAGGAGGAGCCCGCCGACCACGAGCACGCTCGACACCAGCGTTCCCGCCGAACGGAGACGGACTCGGCCGGGGACGAGTCGGGGTCCACTCGGGCCGTCGATCGAACTCACGGTGCCCGAGGATACGCGACCCCCGGAAGGGAGGGACGTCGGCCCCGGGCGGGTTGGCGGCCGGCGGGGACCGGCGTCAGGTCGCCGGGGCGTCGCAGCGGCCACGACTCACTGCGGGAGGAAGGTCTCGAGGAATCGGTCCCGGTCGAACTGCGGGAGGGGGACGCGGATGCGCTCGACCCGTCGCCCGTACCGCTGGTCCCCGGCACCGTGCCAGAAGTCCCAGAAGAACCGCGGCTCGACCTCCCACACGTCGACCTCCATGAGGTCGCCGACCTGGTCGACCCGCTCGCAGAAGCGGGAGGGGGCCTCCTCGGGCAGCATGATCAGCTGGATCGCCAGTCGGTCCTCGCTGGCCAGGTTGGGGGCCGAGTAGTGGAGGAGGGCGTCGTCGAGGATCACGGCGTGCCCGGCGGGCACCGGGACGAGGTCGAGCACGTGGCGCACCTCGTCGGCGACGCCTGCGAACGCCTCGTAGGCCCACATCCCCCGGGGGTCGCGCAGCCGACGGTGGCTCCCGGCGAGCACCTCGAGCGCCCCGTTCTCCGAGTCGCAGTCCACGAGCGCGATCCAGACCGAGACCGAGCGGAACCGGTCCTCGTCGACGACCGACCAGTTCTGGTGGAGCGGTACGACCCCGCTGCCGACCGGCTTGTTGACGAAGTTCGCGACCAGCGGCCGGTAGCGGTCGAGCATCGACTCCACGCTGCCCCCGACGACGTCGACGATGTGCTCGAAGCTCGCAGCGCGGAAGCGAGGGTCCGTGTGGATCACGGTGAACTCGGCGTAGGTCGGGTCGTAGGCGTCCTCGGGGCGGTGGGTCTCGTCGGCGCTCGCCTCCCGGTACCAGTCGCGCAGCGAGGCGACCTCGTCGTCGTCCAGCAAGGGGACGACCACGTAGCCCCGGTCCACGAGCGTCGCCTCGAGGTCCTGGTCCAGGAGGACACGACGCTCGATCACCTGACCCCACTCTCGCTCGGTCGGTTCTCCATCCGGCACCTCCGGGCGTGGTCGAGGACCTCGTCCACGTCGAGGAGGTGGTGGTCGACGTGGCAGGCGACGCCCCGACGGTCGACCGTGCCCCCGGCCGAGAGGACGGCGATGTCGCGCTCGAAGAAGTCCCAGTCGACGTCGAGGCGCTCGAAGTCGTCCTCGGTCGGACCGACCGCCCGGTAGTGGCACAGCCCGGTCCCGTTGGCGACGAGCCCGGCCACGGCCGCGACCCGGATCTGGTCGGTCGTGTTGGCCCTCGACCCGTGGAAGAGATCGTGGGCGTAGAGCACCGCGTCCCCGGCCGACGCTCGGACGCACACTGCGAGGTCACCGACCTCGTCGAAGTCGAGGTACCGGGACGACGTGTCGAAGGAACGGATCGACCGTCGCATCCGGTGCGTGCCCGGGAGGACCTGGAGCGCCCCGTTCCGCTCGTCGACGTCGACGAGCGGCACCCACACCGACAACGATCCGGCCAGATCCTCGTCCACCACGCACCAGTCCTGGTGGAGCGTCGATGCGCTCTGTTCGCCACAGCCCTTGACGAGGAAGCTCGAGCCCCCGATCCGCGCGTCCTGGAAGAGCCGTTCGACAGGTCCCCGGAACTCGTCGTGGATCACCTCGTGCACGGCCCGGCTCTGCTCCGGGGTGCTGTCGTGGAGGTTCGAGTAGATCCCCTCCACGAGGGGCGAGCCGAACTCGGCCCAGAGCCTCGTCAACCGGTCGACCCCCTCCGGCCCGAGGAACGGAACCCGCACGTAGCCGTCCCGCTCCAGACGGTGACGGGCCTCGGGGTTCCGCAGCAGCGGCCAGGTCCGTCCGCTGCGATCGGTCACCCTGCGACCTCCACCCCTGCCGCGCGCAGGTCCTCGAGGGTGAACGTCGGGTTCTCGAAGCTGACGTGCTCGACCTCCCGGGCGCTCGCCGGCAGCTCCTCGTCGCCGTAGACGTAGTCCACGAAGAACTGGTCGTCGAGGTCGTAGCGGACCAGTTCACCCGGGCCGGTCTGCCGGAAGTGGATCGTCGGGGTCGACTCGGGCACGAGCGCGAGCGCCGCCACGAGCCTCGCTCGCCGGCTCTGGTTCGGCTCGGACGCGTGCAGGAGCCGGTGGTCGTGCACCAGGACGTCGCCCGCCTCCATCGGCACGGTCACCATGTGGCGGGCCACGTCGGGCTCGATCCCGGCGAATGGGTTGTCGGTGCCGAGGCCCCGGATGGTCCCGACCACCCGGTGCGACGCGGGGAGCACCTCCATGGCGCCGTTGCGCTCGTCCACGTCCTCGAGCGGCACCCAGAAGTTCAAGGACGCGGCGACGTGCTCGTCGACGAACGTCCAGTCCATGTGCGGCGGCATGCGCCCGGCGCTCCCGCGTCGCTTGGTCACGAAGCTGCCCAGGATCGGACGGGCTCCCGAGACCTCACGCTCGACGACGGGTCCGAGCAACTGGACCAGCCGATCGTGGACCCGCCGGCGTGTCGTCGGGTCCCGCGTGTAGGGGGTCGAGTGGAACCCGGGAGGAACCCGACCCACGAGCTGACGGTGGGCGGCGCGGAGACTCGGCACGACCGACGCTGCGGCACCCGGGAGCACGACGTAGCCCAGATCCTCGAGCTGACGGTCGAGCTCCCGGTCCCGGAGCTGCGGTCGTTCCTGGTGCACGAACCCTCCCCCCGCACGGCGCGGCAACGGATCGGTCTCTCAGGATACCGGCCCTCCCGTCGGTCGCCACCGGCGCTGCAGCAGCGGGCGGCGCCGTCGACGCACCACGACACGGCCGTTCCGGCGACGGGCGAGGACGGTACACTCGGACGCTGCGAGCCACGCCCCGGGGCGGCGTCCCGGATCCGGCACCGACGTCTGGAGCGAGCACCACCGTGGAGACCCCAACCATGCCATCGCTCCGCAGGGGCTAGGACGGACCCGTGCTCCGCCTCCGGCACGCCCTCCGTCTGGTGAGCGACGTCGTCCTCTACTCGTCGTCACACCGGGCCTGGTGGATGCTCCTCGTCGCGCCGATCGTGGCGCTCGCCGTCCTCGCCGTGACGACGGCGCAGGCGAGCGTCCCGTACGCCGTCTACACGCTGTTCTGAGGGGCCGTCTGCCGTGCACGTCCTGGGAATCAGCGCCCTCTACCACGACGCCGCAGCCGCGCTGCTGCGGGACGGCGAGGTCGTCGCCGCCGCACAGGAGGAACGCTTCACCCGGACCAAGAACGACCCGTCGATCCCGACCAACGCCATCGAGTACTGCCTGCAGGAGGGCGGGGTTCCCGACGACGGCGTCGACGTCGTGGCGTTCTACGAGAAGCCGCTGACGAGCTTCGTCCGGGTCCTCCGCACGTTCACGGCGATCGGACCGAGCGGGTTCCGCACGTTCCACCGGGCGATGGACGAGATGGCCCGCCGCAAGCTCTGGGTCTCCTACGAGATCGACCGGACGCTGCGGTCGCTCGGCTACTCCCGTCCCGGGACCACCGTGTTCGCCGAGCACCACGTGAGCCACGCCGCTGCGGCCTACCTGCCCTCGCCGTTCGACTCCGCCTGCATCCTGACCTTCGACGGCGTCGGCGAGTGGGCCACCAGCTCGATCGGCGTCGGTCGGGGCCGGACGGTCGAACTGGTCGAGGAGATCCGGTTCCCCGACTCCCTCGGTCTGCTGTACTCGGCCTTCACCCACGCAGCCGGGTTCCGCGTGAACTCCGGCGAGTACAAGCTGATGGGCCTGGCGCCGTTCGGCGAGCCGCGCTACCGGGACCGGATCCTCGAGCGGGTGGTCGACCTGCGTCCCGACGGGTCGTTCGCGCTCGACCTCCGGTACTTCGACTTCCTCTCGGGTCGGCGCATGACCAGCACCCGCTTCGAGCACCTGTTCGACGGACCACCCCGGCGGCCCGGGGCGCCGATCACCCGACGGGAGTGCGACCTGGCCCGTTCGATCCAGGAGGTGACCGAGGAGATCGTCCTCCGCATGGCCGACCACGCCCACCAGCTCACCGGGGAGGACCGGGCCGTCCTCGGAGGCGGGGTCGCGCTCAACTGCGTCGCCAACGGGCGGCTGCTCCGCGAAGGGCCCTTCGAGGAGGTCTGGGTGCAGCCGGCCGCCGGCGACGCCGGATCGGCGCTGGGCTGCGCACTCTGGGCCTGGCACGACGCACTCGAGCGGGAGCGTCCGGCGAGGGGCGGCAGGGACTCGATGCGCGGGGCCCTCCTGGGGCCGACGCCGTCGTCCGGCGGTGTCTCCTCGCAGCTCACCGCCCGCGGTCGCCCGCACGAGCGCCTCAGCGACCCGGACCGACGAGCCGAACGTCTCGCCGAGCTCCTCGCCGACGGCGCGGTGGTCGGCATCTGCACCGGCCGGATGGAGTTCGGCCCACGCGCCCTCGGCAACCGCTCGATCCTCGCCGACGCACGCTCGAGCACGATGCAGCGCCGGTTGAACCTCAGCATCAAGAACCGGGAGTCGTTCCGACCGTTCGCGCCCGTCGTCCTCGAGGAGCGGTGCGCCGAGTGGTTCGAGCTCGACCGACCCTCCCCGTACATGTCCTTCGTCGCCAGGGTGCGGGGCGCCATCCCTGCCGACGGACCCGACGAACCGTCGTCGGACCCGCGGGAGGTCGCGGACCTCGCCGGCAGACTGGAGGCGATCCACTCCCCGATCCCGGCCGTGACCCACGTCGACGGAACAGCCCGGATCCAGACCGTGGACGCCGACCGTCACCCCGAGCTCCACCGGCTCCTCTCGGCCTTCGACCGGCTGACCGGCTGTCCGGTGCTCGTCAACACCTCGTTCAACGTCCGGGGTGAGCCGATCGTGGCGACGGCCGAGGACGCCTACCGATGCTTCATGGCCACCGAGATGGACTGGCTGCTCGTCGAGGACTGCCTGCTGCGCAAGGAGGACCAACCCGTGGACGACGGACCCGAGGGGGCCTCGTCGGTCCCGGCGTCCGCTGACGAACCGTCCACCAGCGGCACCTGAGCTACCGGAACCGAACGGACGAGATCGCCGACGCGGCGGGACTCAGCCGCCGAGTCGGGGGCGGAGCTCGTCGTACATCCGCTCGGCGATGACCCGGGCACCGAGCTCGTTGGTGTGCGCCGGATCGAAGAAGGTCGGACGGTCGACGTCCACGAGCGCGTCGCCCAGGTCGATCGGACCCACCCCGGAGCGATCCCGCATCTCGTCCATGATCCGGCGGATCTGCTCGAGCGTGTCCGGTGTGAACTGCCACCGGTCGAGCAGCGGCTGGGTGAACGGTCGGACCGGCGTCGACCACAGACCCGGTTGCCAGATGTGCACCACGTCGACTCCCTTGGCGGCACCGGCTGCGCGAGCGATGTCGACACCGCTGCGGTACTGCTCGGCGCCGAGCCCGACCGCGAGCTCGAACTGCTCCTCGGACGACGCCGTGACGGCCGGTGCCCGGGACACCCGTTCCGCCCGGTCCTCCTCGCTCGCAGCCTGGAAGTAGATCCGCCCCGGCTCGATCTCGCCGTAGTTGACCCGCTCGAGCGCAGTCGACCACTCGTTGGCGCCGTCGTAGAACACCGCCAGGTCGGGGGGCGGGAGCTCCTCCAGCGCCTGCACGAACACCAGGGTCTCCTGGTAGTTGTTGTAGCTCGCCAGCCCGAAGTTGACCGCCTCGATCCGGATGCCGTCCTCAGCGGCCCGCCGGACGAACGCCGACGGGATCGTGTGGTCGTCCCGCTGTCCGTCGCCGAACATGGTGGAGCCACCGAAGAACCAGACGGTCATCGTCGGGTCCGGCGGGCTCCAGGACACCCGACGACCACCGACCACGTTCACGTAGGTCGACCTCAGGTCGTTCCCCCGCCACCCGACCACCGGGTCCGGTCGACCCGAGGTGCTCGCAGCGTTGGTCATGGCCTCGTCCGCCCACGGTTCCTCGGAGAACGCGTAGTCGAGCGCCCACGCCTTCGCCTCCGGCTCGAACACCTGTGGTCGGAGCACCACCGGGTCCGCACCCAGGGCGAGCCCCCCACCCGAACCCGAGCCTCCCGTCCAGACGAGCGCGCCGAGCGCACCCAGCGTGAGTCCGACCACCAGCAGCGCCACTCTCGGGAGCAGTCGACCTCCCGTGCTCGGCGGCCTGCTGAACGTGCGGGTGAAGCTGCTCCGCTGCTCGGCCGACACCCTGACCCAACCGTCGGACCGCTCCCCGACCCGGCGACGGCGCAACGGCGGCACGACGGAGCCCACCGCCCAGACCGGCAGGACGAGGAGGAGCCACCCGGCCGTCGCGATCACTCCGCTGACCCCCGAGGCGACCCGGGCACCGAGTCGGGCGACGAACCGGTCGACGCGACGGGCGAGCCCGGGGGCAACGGTGCCGACGAGGAGGAGCGTCAGCGCAGCCAGCCCGGCGACCACGGCGATCCGGGTCGCTCCCAGGGCCAGGGCGATCCCACCGACGACGATCGGCGGCACCACCCGACCGAGCACCTCCCGGACCGTCGGCGGACCGGTCACGATGTCGGTCGGGGACTCCGGAGCAGGTCGACCCACGATGCGAGACCTCCTCCCTCCCGCCGCCCGACGGACCGCAGCACGTACGTCACCTCGTCCGGGAATGGTAGCGAGGGTGTGCTCGATCTCCCCCGCGGCCCGACCGGGCCCCGCCCCGTGCCCGCACGGTCACGACAGTTCCCGTGGGCACCGCCCGTGACGAGCCGTACACTGATCTCCATGCGTTCGCACGACGTGCGCCGGTTGCGGGACCGGGCGCTCGACCGCCGACTCGACACCGACGGGTACGTCGTCGTCCGTGTGGCCGACGAGGACACCATCGCCCGGGCGCTCGACGTCTACGAGCGCTTCGACTCGGGGATCGACGCCGGCTACTACGCCAGCATCCACTCGACGAACCGCCAGTACAAGGAGGACGTCGACCGGGAGCTCCGGCAGATCGTCTGGCCGCCGTGCGACCAGGTCCTCCACGACCACGAGTGCCTCGTCGCTGCGATGATGGTCAAGCCACCCACCGGCTCGACGGTGGTCCCGGTCCACCAGGACTGGAACACCATCGACGAGTCACGGGGAGCCGGACTGACCTGCTGGATGCCGCTGACCCCGATCACCCGCGCCGAGGGCCTCATGCGGGTGCTCCCCGGGAGTCACCACTACCTCCAGGGGCTCAGGGGCAGCCCGGGATTCCCGAATCCGTACCAGGACATCGCCGAACGGATCGACGCCGAGCTGATGGTCGACGTGGAGGTCCAGGTCGGCGAGGTCATGGTCATGGACGGCCGGGTGCTCCACACCACGGGACCGAACGAGTCGGGTCGTACGAGGGTGGCCGCCTACATGAACTCGATCCCCCGGGGCGCCCAGCCGCTGCACTTCTACCGGCGGGACGACGGTGGCGTGGAGGGCTACCGGGTCGATCGAGCCTTCTTCACCTCGTTCAACATCGGCGAGCGCCCGAAGGGCGAACTGTTCCTCGAGCTCGATCGGTACGAGCGCCCCACGATCACGATGCCCGACCTGCTCCGCATGCACCGGGCGACGCGGCGACCGTTCGCCCGACGTCCGGAGCGCCAGCTGCTGGCACCGGACCGGCTCGGCTCGACGACGGTGGCGTGAGCCTCCGCCGAGTCGGGAAGACTCGACGAGTGGGACGGACGGCGCCGTGACGGCCCACGGATCCGGGTGACCGTGGGCGACGGACGACCGGAGCGGATCCCGATCAACGCGCCGTCCATCGGGCCGGACGAGCTGGCGGCGGTGCAGCGGGTCCTCGGTTCGGGTTGGATCGGCACCGGACCCGAGTGCGACCGGTTCGAGCGGGAACTGGCCGACCACCTCGGCGGTGTCGAGGTGGTCTGCACCAGTTCGTGCACTGCGGCGATCGAGATCGCCGTCGACCACCTGGGCCTGCCGCCGGGGAGCCGTGTCGGCGTCCCGGCGTGGACCCACCCGGCGACGGCGCTGCCGGCAGCGCTCAGCGGGGCGACGGTCGTCCTCCTCGACGTCGACCCCGACACCCTGCAGCTCAGCACCGAGTCCTTGGCCGGGGCGATCGACGAGGGTCTCGACCTCCTGATCCCGGTGCACTTCGCCGGACGACCCCTCGACCGTGCGATCCTCGACCGGGCCAGGTCGGCCGGCATCCCGATCGTGGAGGATGCCGCCCACGCGTTCGGAGCCAGCGACGCCGACGGGCCGGTGGCCGGGCGCGGGAGCGTCGCCGCTGCGTTCTCCTTCCACGCCACCAAGAACCTGACCACCGGCGAGGGTGGCGCGCTGGCCACGACCGACCCGGAGCTGGCTGCGTTCGCGAGGACACACCGACACCACGGACTCGACGAGGACGCGTGGTCGCGACAGCGATCCGGTCGGTGGAGCGCCGGCGACATCCTCCAGCCCGGTCGGAAGGCGAACCTGCCCGACACCCTGGCCGCGATCGGGCGGGTCCAGCTCCGTTCGTTCGCCGACCGGCAGGAGCACCGGCGGAACCTCGTCACCCGCTACCGGGGCCACCTCTCGACGCTGGAGGGGGCGTCGTTCGTCCCGGCGACACCCGGACCGGGCGACGCCGACCACCTCGCCGTGGTCGTCCTCGACCCCGGGGTCGACCGCGACCGCGTCGTGGAGCACCTCGAGTCAGCGGGAATCTCCACCGGGCTGCACTACACCCCCCTGCACCACCTCACGTGGTTCCGGGAGCACGCCGTCGTCGGACCGAGCGGGCTGGCTGCCTGCGACGACCTCGCCCGACGGGCCCTCACCCTGCCCCTGCACGCGCGACTCCGCGAGGCCGACGTCGACGACGTGTGTCAGCAACTCGCCGCCGCCGTCGGACCGTCCGGGGGTCGCTGAGTCCGGCGGTGGGGTGCGGCATCGCGGCCGGTCCTGGTCGGAGGGCTACCCCACCCGGGCAGCGACCTCGTAGACCGACCCGCGGCGACCACCCGGGACGACGGTTCGAGCCACGAGGACGAGCAGGCCGAGGCCGAGCAGCACCCCGCCCAACGGCAGCGCCACCCGACGCCACCTCGGGTGGATCCCGGCAGCGAGCACGCACCCGCCGAGCAGGGCGGTCCGCCGACCGAGGCCGGGTTCGAGCTCGGTCGCGGCGAACTCGCCGAACCGGCCGAGGAGCCGACGGAGCGAGTAGTTGGACGTCGCACTGGCGGCCATCTCGACGTCGACGACCACCGGGTGCTGCGCCGTGTCGCGGAAGATGTCTCCCAGGACCATCTGCCGTCTCGTCCCGGCGATGAGGTCCCTGATCTCGGCGGCGACCGCCGCCGTGGCCACCACGTACGTCGATCCGGCGTCGGTGACCGTGAGGCCGAGCACGCCGGCGAGGAGCTCGACGGCCCGGGAGCCCACTCGTCGAAGCTGCGTGGTGCTCCGGCCCACCCGCCGTGCCACCGCGAGGTCGTGTCCTCGACCGAGGGTGGCGACGAGCTGCGCGAGCGCCTCCGGTGGGTGCTCCAGGTCGGCGTCGATCGTGGCGACCAGGTCACCCGTGGCTGCGTCGATCCCGGCGCAGTAGACGGTCGGTTGGCCCACGTTGGCAGCCAGGCGGACGCCGACCACCCGCGGGTCCGCCGCTGCCAACTCCTCGATGATCTCCCAGGAGCCGTCCGGGCTGGCGTCGTCGACGAGCACCACCTCGAGTTCGGCCACGGGCATCGACGCCGCCACACCGACGAGGCGATCCACGAGCTCACGGATGGTCGTCTCGTTCCCGTAGACGGGAACGACCACGGACAACCGTCCGATCACGTCTCGTCGGTCCAGCTGTGGAGCATGTAGCTGGCCCGGCAGAACCGGATGCTGGGCCGACCCGCCAGCATGTTCACCATCGGGAGGTTGGTCGCCTGCGTGTCCCACTGGACGAGTCGGGCGTCCTCCAGCAGCGGAACGTTGCACATGAACTCGGCGGCCACCCGGTTGTGACCGGGGGGCGATCCCGGCGGCCGGTAGCCGAAGGAGTCGTTGAGCAGGGTGAGACCGTGGCGACCGACGTCCGGATCCCGCTTGAAGGTCCCGAATCCGTAGTAGACGCCGTCGACCTCCCGGTACACGATCACGTCGGCCCGCACGCCGTTGAGGACCTGGTCCCGGCGTCGGTCGTAGATCGCCGTGCACCGGTCGTCGTCGAGACGGGGGTCGGCGTGGTAGTGGTCGTCGACGATCGGCGCCGGAGCCGACAGCAGCACGGCGCGCATCTCCTCGGGGAGCGGTCCGTCGGCGAACCGGTGGATCTTCATCCCGGCCGGGTCGAACGGTGGGTTCAGGTGCCGGCGTTCGAGGTCGTTCACGAGGGCGAGCGAGGTCTCGCGCACCGTGAATCCCGTGGACGTGGCACCAGCCAGCGACTCGACGTCGTCGACCTCGAGTCGCAGCATCACCAGACCGGACCGACCGGCGAGCTCGTCCCGCAGCGCGCCGAGCAACCCGGCCACCGTCGTCCGACGGTCGACCCGCTCGTCGACGAGCACGGCCACCACCTCGTGGACCGGGTGGTCGAAGATCTCGGCGAGGTCGGGGAGCGGACGCCAGACGAGGCCGCCGACGACGTCGGCACCGTCCCGGACCACGAAGGGCGCAGGGGCTCCGCCGAGCACCTCGCGCACCTGCTCTGACCGCACGCGCCCACTGATCTGCTCGCTGAACCGGTCGAGCCAACGGAGCGGGGCGAACCCGTCGCGTCCGACCAGGGCGACGAGGTCGTCGACGGCGTCCTCCGCCGGGACGGACGATGGGGTGGCCGAGGTCGGCGCCATGTGCGCTCCCTGAGGTCGTCGGGCACGTGCCTGCACGCGGCGTCACCCTAGCGGTGCCCTCCCCGGAACCCGGAGGGACCGGAGCGGCGGCGCACCGCCGGGGGAACCGGAGGAGGGGGTTGCTAGACTCCCCCGGTCGCAGGCGCTGCGACGCCGCCGTCGTAGGAGAACGAACGATGGACCTTGACTTCGGGCTGGTTTCCGCCGACTCCCACGTGACCGAACCTCCGGACTGCTACGAGCGGTTCATCGACCCCGCCTACCGCGACCGGGTCCCCCACGTGGTGGTCGACGAGCGCGGCGGCCAGCGGTACCTCATCCCCGGGCTCGACCAGATGGCCGTACCCATGGGGCTCATCGGGTCCGCCGGGCGCCAGTCGTCGGAGATCCGCTACCACGCCCGGCAGGCCGACGAGTGGCAGCGCTCCGGATGGGACCCGACGGTCCGCACCGCCGACCAGGAGGCGGACGGGGTCGTGGCCGAGATCCTCTACCCGTCGATCGGCGTGCCACTCGGGGTGCACCCCGACCTCGACTACCGCCACGCGTGCATGACCGCGTACAACCGGTGGCTGCTCGAGTACTGCTCGGTCGCCCCGCAGCGTCTCTTCGGCGTGGGTCAGGTCGCCCTCCGTGACGGGGTCGACGGAGCCAGGGAGATCGGGGTGGTGGCGGACCAGGGGTTCGTCGGCGTGATGATGCCGGGGCTCCCGGGCGTGGCCGACTACGACGACCCGTCCTACGACCCGGTGTGGGCGGCAGCGGTCGACCACGACCTGCCGCTGTGCTTCCACATCGTCACGGTGAAGTCGCAGACGGGACTGCGCGGACCGGGCATCAACGCCATGATGAACGTGGTCCGCACCTGCCAGGACATCATCGGCACCCTCATCTTCTCCGGTGTGTTCGACCGCTTCCCCGAGCTCAGGATCGTCGGCGTGGAGGCCGACGCGGGCTGGGCACCCCACTACGCGTGGCGGATGGACCACGTGTACGACCGCCACCGCTACTGGAACAAGACCCAGGAGCTCCAGCGTCGGCCGTCCGAGTACTTCTGGGGCAACGTCTGGCTCACCTTCCAGAACGACTGGTCGGCGATCCAACTGCTCGACGCCCTCGACGTCGACCGGCTCATGTGGGCCAACGACTTCCCGCACTCGGACTCCACCTGGCCCGAGTCGCGCGACCTGCTCGGGCGACACCTGGAGCAGGTGGACCCGGTCACCGCCCGGAAGATCCTGCGGGACAACTGCGTGGAGCTGTTCCGGCTGGACGTGGTGGATCGAGCTCCGGCCACGACCGCCTGATGCCCACGCTGACGGCGGCGAGCGCCGCCGCCGGACCCGGCGACCGGGTGGCGATCGTCGACTCGATCGGGACCACCACCTGGGACGAACTCGACGACCGTGTGGCACGTCTCCTGGGCGTGCTCGAGAGCCTCGGGGTGGGGAGCGGGTCGAGCCTCCTCCTGATGACCGGCAACGAGCGTGCCTCGATCGAGGTGATCCTCGCGTGCATGCACGCCGGCGTGCTCGTGGTGCCGGTCAACGCCCACTGGGTCGCCGACGAGGTGGCCTACGTGCTCGCCGACACCGACGCCCGTGTGATCGTCGCCGGCGAGGGTCGACTCGAGGTGGCGCGTGCGGCGATCGCCGCGAGCGGTCGGTCGCCTGCGCTGGTCGCCGTGTGCGACCGGGACGTGGCTGACACCCTGAACTACGAGCGGCTGGTGGCCGACGCCACCCGCTCGACCTCCGGGGAGACCTTCGGGGGCCCGATGTTCTACACCTCCGGCACGACGGGCCGGCCCAAGGGTGTGCGATCCCGGCTGAACGCAGTGGGCGCCCCCGTCGACGCCTGGCGGGTGATCGCCGACGGGATCGGACAGGGCATCGGGATCAGCGGACCCGGCGCGACCCTGCTGCTCACAGGGCCGATCTACCACTCCGTGCAGTGGGTCTACACCTTCGGCACCCTCCTCAACGGTTCCACCGTCGTCGTCCAGCCGAGGTTCGACGCGGCCGCCGTGCTCGAGGACATCGATCGACACGAGGTGACCCACCTCCACCTGGTTCCCACGCAGATGCTCCGACTCCTCCGCCTGGACGAGTCGACCAGGGACGCGTTCTCGGGCGCCAGTCTCCGGTGCGCCTACCACGGGGCGGCACCGTGCCCCCGGTGGGTGAAGCAGGCGATGATCGACTGGTGGGGTCCGATCCTCACCGAGTACTACGGCGGCACCGAGGCCGGGTTCCTCACCACCATCTCGTCGGCGGAGTGGATGGAACGTCCCGGCAGCGTCGGCCGCCCGGGACCGAACGTGGAGGTCACCGTCGTCGACGACGACGGTCGGGTGCTCCCGCCGCGTGAGGCCGGTGTGATCCGGTTCCGCAGCCGCGAGGGCCACGACTTCCGATACCACAACGCTGAGGACAAGACCGCGGCCGCGCACCCGGAGCCCGGCGTCGGCACCCTCGGCGACGTCGGATGGTTCGACGAGGACGGGTACCTCTACCTGACCGACCGGGTCGTCGACATGGTCGTCTCGGGCGGTGTGAACATCTACCCCGCCGAGATCGAGGCGGTGCTCAGCGAGCACGCCGCCGTCGCCGACGTCGCGGTGCTGGGCCTCCCGGACGCCGAGATGGGCGAACAGGTGGTCGCCGTCGTGCAGACCACCGGCGGCCGCCCGCTCGACGACGCGCTCGTCGCCCAGCTCGAGGCCCACTGCCGGGAGCGGCTCGCCGGCTACAAGTGCCCGAGGCGGTGGACACCGATCGACGAGCTGCCCCGCAACGAGGCGGGCAAGGTGCCCAAGCACCTGCTCCGAGCCGAGCTCACCGGATCCACCTCGGGGCTGGGCGACCGCTGAGGCCGGCCCTCAACGATCGAGTCGGGGACCCCCCGCCGAGGCCACACCCTCGACGACCGACGGGTCGACGTCGACCTCGTCCCCCGCTCGCTCCAGCAGACTGAACCGTCCTCCCGGCACGTGGGCCGACCGGCCGTCGGGCCCGGGTTCCGACGACGTGATCTGGTCGACGAGGCTCAGCATCGCCGTCGGCGGCGAACCCCGGTACGCGTCGGGGCCGATCGCCAGGACGAACGCGCTCTCCCCGCCGTCGGCCCGACCCACCTTGCCCCCGACCGTCGCTCCTGCGAGCACCTCCACCAGGAGCGCCTGCGACCAACCACGGTGTCCACCGCTGGGCAGGAGACTGCCGTCGACCACCGCCCAGGGGTCGGTCGTGGCGGCTCCCGAGCGATCGAGCGCAACCCCCTCGGGCAGTTGCTCCCCCCGGAGACGTGCCAGTGCGACGTCACCGAAGCTCGTCTCACTCGAGGAGCAGTCGACGACCAGCGGGTCGCCCCCGTCCACCGGGGACGCGACGGCGAGGGCGTTCGTGCCCAGGAGCGGCGAGGCCGCCCCCGGCGGGGCCATGATCGACCGTGAGGTCGCCGTGACCAGGCCAGTCGACCCGGTTCGGGCGATCCGGTGGGCGTGGAGGCCGAGGCAGCCGGTCGTGCCCGTGAAGCCGGTGACCGCGACCGTCACCACGTGACGTCCCCGTGAGCGACACCTCGTCACCTCGTCGACGGCCCGGTGGAGCGCGTGGATGCCCGGGAGTCCGAGCGCGTCGACGACCAGGGTTCCCGGCTCACGCTCCTCGACGACGACCTCGGCCCCGTCGTGGACCCCGGCCGACCTGGCGATCCGGGGCAGCAGTCGCAGACCGTGCGATCCGCGGCCGATCGTCTCGGCCGCCAGCACGTGGTCGACGACGGTGTCCGCCGCCGGTGACGGCATGCCCAGCCCGACGAGCCACCCGATCAGGTCGGAACGGGCGCGGATCCGGTCGACGGAGGTCACGAGCCGACGCCGGCCTCGTCGTCGAACGGCCAGGCCGCCAGGGTCCGGGCGTCGACCCACCACTGCTCGGACCGACGTCCGAGGAGTGCGTCGTCCACGAGTCGGCGCAGCTCGGCCAACTCCGCCGCTGGTCCCGGCTCGGCCCGCCAGGCGTGCACCGTCCCGTCGTCGCGCACCTCTGCGACGTGGTCCACGGCGACCATCCCGACCGCGGTCGCGGTCGCCAGCAGCGCCGAGGCCCGACCGTCGGACCGGTCGGGAGCCTGCCAGACCACCGGTTCGTCGCTCGTCTCCACGCCTGCCTCGCCGGCCAGCTCGAGGACGGAGCGTCGGATCACACCGTCGAGCACCTCGGCGCTCGGCGCCGGTGCGTGCAGCACGCCGTCGACCACGACCAGCGCGTTCATGCTCGTGAACTCCTCCACGACCCGCGACCCGGGCGTGAGCCACAGCACCGTGTACGCGCCCACGGATCGGGCACGACGTTGCGCCGACATGGCCGACCCGTAGTTCGCGGGCACCTTGACCACACCGGTCGTCCCCGCCAGGGCTCGGCGACCTCCGGTGTCGACCATCGCCCGGACCTCGGGAACGTCGTGGAACGCCGGAGCGGTCCAACCGGCGAGGACGCGCAGCTCGAAGCGCCGGCCACCCGACATGCTCCAGTCCTCGTCGACCGCGAGCACCAGGGGTCGCAGGTAGAGGAACCAATCCGGTCCGAGGTCCTCCGGCACGGTGACCCGTCGGAGCAGCGCCGCGATCGCACCTCCGAGCACCGGGCCCGGGACGACCGGCATCGACAACCGTTCGAGCGACCGTGCCAGCCGCCGGTGGTGGAGGTCGGGCCGGAACACGTGCAGCTGACCGCTGACCGGAACGGCGCGGAGTCCCTCGAAGGCGACCTGTCCGTAGTGCAACCCGACCGCCCGGAGCGAGAGCGTCGCGGATTCGTCCAGCGTCCGGACGGAACCCCACGAGCCGTCGATGCAGTCGACGGCCACGGAGACGGGGGCGAACGTACTGGGGAACACCTCGTCGATCCTTCCGGGTCCGGAGCACGAGACCGCTCGACCGGCCGGTAGCTGCCCTCGATGCTCCCGTGGGCCGGACCGCACCTCGGGAGTACACTCCGGGCTGGACACTATCGCCTGAGTTTCGGGAGAAGGCTACGGCGCGTGGAATCCGGGACCGTCAGGATCGTCGTCAGGCGCTGGAGCCGGTGGCTCGTCGTCGAGCGTCCCGGCGCGGCCCCGAGGCCCACCGACCTCGAGGCCCTGCTCGACGGCGTGGAGCCGTCGAGTCCGCCGGCTGAGCGGGCTGCCGGTGCTCCGCTCACCCCGGACGAGGTGCTGGCCCCCCTGTGGGCGTGGGCCGGCGAGCTCCGGGCCGACGGAGTCCACCTCGAGGACGGGTCGGGCGAGCCGCTCGTGCTGGACGGGACGGACCTCCGGATCCTCGACGTCCTCGGAGGACCGACCACCGTCGCAGACCTGCTGGCCGAGTCGGGTGCGCCGCCGGAACAGCTCGCCTCGCTGGTGGCAGCCGGCAGGATCCGCCGGGTCGAGCACGACGGTGCCGAGCCGCCGGCCCCGGAGCAGCGTCCGGCTCGCGCCGAGGTGATGCTCCCCGGGGTCGACCCCCGGCACCCCGACGACCCACCGCGCCCCGACCGGATCCCCGTCTACGCCCTCGTGCACGCCGAGCACGGAGTTCCACTGGGCCTGGGGATGGTCACCGCAGCAGCCCGACACCACGAGGAGGGTCGGCTCACCGAGGACTTCGAGATCCGTCGTCCGGAGACGCTGGGGTCGATCCTCGACGACCTCGAGCGTCGCTCGGGACCTGCGGTCCTGCTGCTCAGCGACGTCGTCTGGACGATCCACGACAACCTCGAGGCTGCGGCACGGATCGTGGAGCACAACCCCGAGGTGGTCGTCGTCCACGGCGGGCCGTCGTCGCCGCGCTACGACCGGGACATCGAACGGTTCCTCCGGGACCACGGCCCCGTCGCCCACGTGCTCGCCAGGGGTGAGGGGGAGCGGACCATCTGCGAACTCCTGGAGGCGCTGGGGGCGGCGGGCGGACGACTCGCCGACGCGGACCTGGGTGGGGTGGCCGGCATCGCGTTCGTCGACCCGACCTCCGGTGGGATCGTGCGGACCCCAGATCGACCCCGCGAGACCGACCTCGACTCCCTCCCCTCCCCCTACCTCACCGGCGAGTTCGACCACCTCGTCGGTGGGGGGCTGGACGCCCCGTTCGCTCTCGAGACCAACCGAGGGTGCCCCTACGCGTGCAGCTTCTGCGACTGGGGGTCCGCCACGAACTCCCGGGTGCGGTTCTTCCCACCGGAACGGGTCGCAGCGGAGATCGACTGGCTCGCGTCCCGGCGGGTCGACGCCGTCTTCGTGGCCGACGCCAACTTCGGCTTGTCCAGCCGCGACGTGGTGACGGCCCGGCACCTGGCGGACGGTCGTCGACGCACCGGCGCGTTCAGTCGCGTCTACTGGACCGCGGCGAAGAACACGACCCGGCACTTCGTGGAGATCTGGCGCTCGCTCCGCGCGGGCGGGATCACCTCCGAGATCCAGATCGCCCTGCAGACCACCGATCCCGAGACCCTCGAGGCCATCGGCCGGTCGAACATCTCGACGGACCGCCTGCTCGAGCTCGCCCGACTGCTCCGCCAGGAGACGATGCCGGTCCGTGCCGAGCTCATGATCGGCCTGCCCGGACAGACCGTCGAGTCGTTCACCTCCGACCTCGAGCTCCTGTTCGAGCAGGAGATGGCGCTGATGAGCTGGACGACCCTCTCGCTCCCCAACGCACCGATGAACGATCCCGAGTACCGCTCACGGTGGGGTATCCGCCTCGACGAGCACGGTGTGGTCACCCAGACCTCCACCGCGGGCCTCGACGACCGGAAACGGATGCTGCGACTCCGCCGAGCCTTCCTCGCTGCCGACACCTACGGCGTCCTCCGCCACCTGATGCGCTGGCTGCACCACGACCGCGGGGTCAGGGCGACGGAGTTCATCGCCGACCTCGGCACAGTGGCCGAGGACACGCCGGACCGCTGGCCGACGGTGACGTGGCTGGTCGAGTGCTTCGACCGACACCCGCTGCCGCCGAGAGGGTGGCGGGCCTGCTACGAGGAGATCCGCGACTTCGTGGTCGAGCGGTACGGGCTCGACCCCTGGGACTCGGCACTCCGCTGCGTGCTCGAGGTGCAGGAGGCGCTCATGCCGTGGCCGGGGCGCGAGCTCCCCGCCCGGGTGGCGCTCGAACACGACTACGTCAGCTACTACCTCGACGTCGTCGCTCCGCTCTACGAGGACGTCGGCGAGCGCACCGTCGCTCCCCTCGCCGCCCGTCCGCCGGGCATCCTGGAGGTCCGCGGGGATCCGGCGGGACTCGCCGTCGAGGGGATGAACCTCTGGGGTGACCCCAGGGACGAGTCCAGCTCCTCGGCCTACACCCTCGTGTTCACCGCGGCCCACGAGCTGGACTCGCCCCTGCTGCGGATGCTCCCCGAGGTCATCCGTCGCTTCGAACCCGAGCGCCTCGCGGAGATCACCGCGGAGCGTCGTTGGTGGGCACGCCTCCCCCAGTCGGCCCGGTCCGGTCTCGCCGACCACGACACCGACCGCTGAGAGGCCCGGACCGGCGCGCGGAGCGCGGGCGAACTCCCGGGAGCGGCTCCCGGCGGTCGCCTACCCAGCCGACCCGGTGACGGCCGCCGGGGCCGCCACGACCGCGCAGGCGTTCTGACCACCGAAGCCGAACGCGTCGACCACGGCCACCTCTGCGTCGATCGTCCTCGGCCCACCGAGGACCACGTCGATCCCGATCTCCGGGTCCACCTGGGTCGTGCCACGGATCGGCGCCACTCGACCCGTGCGGAGCGCGTCGAGGGCGACCAGGAGACTCATGGCCCCCGAGGACCCCCCGGTGTGCCCGGTGTGCCCCTTGAGCGCGGTGACGGGAGGAACCCGGGGGCACGACGAGAACACCCGCTCCAGCGCCCGGGCCTCGGCCACGTCGCCCTTCGGGGTTCCGGTGGCGTGCGCCACCACCAGGCCCACGTCGGCCGGCCCCAGCCCGGCGGCGGCCAGTGCGAGCTCCACGGCGTGGGCCTGCCAGCGGCCGGACGGCTCGGGTGAGGACGGGTGGTAGCCGTCGGCACACGACCCGACCCCGAGGATCCAGCCCAGTGGTTCCACACCGCGGGCTGCGGCGTGCGCTGCGGTCTCCAGGACGAACCAGGCCGCACCCTCCCCGAAGACGATGCCCCGCCGGGCCACGTCGAAGGGCAGGACCGCCCGCTCCGGATCGAGCTCCGGCGTCTCCATGCCGAACACGCGCCCGGCGATCGAGAAGACCGGGACGAAGGACTCGGCTGCGCTGACCGCGGCGGCGTCGCTCCCACCGCACAGGGCGACGTCGGCTCGTCCGAGGGTGAGCAGGTCCACGGCGTTGCCCAACGCGTCGAGCGCGGACGCGCACGCCGTCGTCACCGTCTGGAGCGGGCCGTGCAGCTGGTGGCGCATCGCGATCTGCGCGGCCGCCGAGTTCGCCTGGCCGGCCAGCATGGTCGTGGGAGGGATGGCGTCGACACCTCCCGCGTCGAACCGGTGCTGGCCGAACATGATGCTGTGCATCCCGCCGGCGGCGGTCCCGTCGACGACGGCCGTGCGCAACGGATCCAGCGATCCGGGCTCCAGCAGTCCGGCGTGCCCGAGGGCCTCCTCGGCCGCGACCAGGGCGTACTGCGCGCACCGGTCCGTCGCCCTGACCACCCGCTCGCCCAGGATCGGTTCCGGATCGAACCCGTCGGGGATCGGTGCGGTGAGGAGGGGGAGGGGCGAGTGCGCCGACCAGGGCGCCTCCCTGATCCCGAGCGCACCTGCGTGCCACCCCGCCAGGAACGCGTCGACGCCGATCCCGATGGGCGTCACCGCTCCCGCTCCGGTGATCGCGACGAGCACGTCAGGACCGGCCGGGTGCAGCACGGAGCACGGATCCCGGACCGTGCCGTCCCCCCTCGTGACCCGCTCGACGCACGGGCACAGACTAGGACACCGGGAACCCCGATCATCCCCGATCGGGTGTCGTGGCCGGAGCATCGGGATACGCTTCCCACCCGGTCAGCCGGTCGGTCTGACGGGGGACGTGGGCCACCCAGCCGTCCCCGCCCGCGGGCACACGGACGGCGAGGAGAGCAGCAGCACGCATGCGCCGGATGCAACTGTTCGAGTTCGAGGACCAACCGTGGCTGCCCGGATGGGTGCGCGACGCCCTGACCGACCACCTCGCCCAGCTCTTCACCGCACCGGCGGTGGCGCCCCTGCACGACGTCCTGGCCGAACACCTCGGCGACCTCCTCGATCACGACGGGTCGGACCGGGTCCTCGACCTCTGTTCGGGCGCCGGCGGCCCGCTCCCTGCGGTGCTGCCGCTGGTGGAGGAGCGACTCGAGCGGCCTGTCTCCGTGACCCTCACCGACCGCTACCCGCACCAGGGCCTCGACGCCGACGGGGTGGGCGACGGCCGGCTCCGACTGGAGCGCGAGCCCGTCGACGCCCGGTCCGTCCCTCCGGAGCTGGAGGGCGTCCGGACACTGTTCAACGCCGTCCACCACTTCCGTCCGACGGAGGTGGCCCGCATCCTGCGCTCGGCGACGTTCGGTGACCGCTCCGTCCTGGTGGCGGAGCCGTTCGAGCGCCGCCTCGGGTTGGCGGCCAGGCTGGCCGTCGGAGGACTCCGTGACGGGTGGCGACGGGCCCGGGGACACCACGGCGCCGGACACCGGGTGGTCGCCCTCCACGTCGTGCTGCCGGTCGTTCTGGGGTGGGACGGGGCGGCGAGCGTCCTCCGGGGCTACCGGGCGGAGGAGCTGCTCACCATCGCCGAGGGCGCTGCACCCTCGGTCCGATGGCGAGCAGAGCGAGTGGACCTCCCGTGGGGGGGCCTCACCGTGTTGGTCGGAGTTCCGGGCCGCTCCCCGGCGGGGTGAGGACCACCACCGCCCGAGGAGCCGAGGCCCGAGTTCCGGTACTCACACAGCGGACTGCGATCCGCCACCGAGTGGCTCAGCGGCGGCCGGTTCGTCCGCAGGTCGCCAGTGGCGACCCTGGAGGCTCAGGCCGAGGCCGGGACCACCCCGTACTCGTCCATGATCGCGCGGACGGCCTCGTCCCGCTCCGGTCCGGAGGAGGCGGTGAGCACGTCTGCGACCTGCGAGAAGTAGCTCTCGTGGTTGAGACCGGGGGTCGACACGATGAGCATCGACGACGACTCCGAACCCAGGTTGTCGTACTTGTGGACCTGGCCCCGTGCGATGAACACGGCCTCGCCGGCGGCGACCACGCGGGTCTCGCCGTCGATCACGAACGTGAGGCTGCCCGACGTGACGTACATGGTCTCGTCCCAGTCGTGGCTGTGCGGGGGGAGCGTGTTCCCGCCCGGCGCCACGGTGGTCACGAACGCGGTGGCCTGACCGTCGGTGTCAACCGCATCGACCAGGAACTGGATGTCGACGCCGTCGGCGCTGATCAGCGACTTCGATGCTGCCTTCATCTTATCTCTCCTCACACGGCGCCGGCCGGTCCAGCGCACTCGCTAGTGACGGATGGTACACGGACCAACCGGCGATGGGAAGCGTCTCCCGGGAACCCGACCGACACCCGTCCCGGCCCCGCCGGGCCCCGATCCAGGGGCTGGTTCCGCCGGTGCGGGCGGTGCCGGCACCGGAGTTGGATCCGGGGTCGGTCCGGCGGAACCCGCCGCTAACCTGAGGATCACGGTGGTGGGAGACGCTCCGATCTGCCGTCGGGTGGGACCGGACCCCGGGTGGTGCGCTCCTCCGGACCACGGATCGACCGCTCGTGGCCTCCGGGAACGCCCGAGACCGGACCGGGGTCGTCGCAGCCCGCTGGGGTGACCACCACCGAGGAGGCACGATGTGTGGGATCGCTGGAGTCGTGGGGCCGGGCGCCGGTGCGCTCGCCGACCGCGTCTCGGCGATGGTCGCCGCCCTGAACCACCGGGGGCCTGACGACCACGGCCTGGCCGTCTTCGACGACGCGGTCCTCGGCAACGCCCGGCTGTCCATCATCGACCCGATCGGCGGCCACCAGCCGCTCTCCGGACCCGACGGCCGGACCGCCCTGGTCTGCAACGGCGAGATCTACGGCCACGCCCGGCTCCGGGCCGAACTCTCGGACTACCCGTTCCGGACCGGCTCCGACTGCGAGGTCGTGCTGGCCCTCCACGAGCGTCACGGCGAGCACCTGCTCCCCCACCTGCCGGGGACCTTCGCGCTCGCGCTCTGGGACGACCGACGACACCGACTGCTGCTGGCCCGGGACCGATTCGGCGAGCGACCCCTCTACTACGCCCTCGTCGACGGGCTGCTCGCGTTCGCCTCGGAGTCGGCGGCGCTCGCCGCTGGAGGGTTCGATCGGGGCGAGCCGGACCCGGCGGCGGTGGCCGAGATGCTCCGTCAGGGCTACGTCCCGTCGGGCCGTTCGATCTGGAGCCGGGTCCGGTCCCTGCCGCACGCGTCGGTGCTGCGGTGGGACACGGTCGGCGTGCCCGAGGTCCGACGGTGGTGGACGCCACCGGAGGTCCGCCACGGTGCGTCCATGGACGAGTCGGCGGCGTGGCTCCGCTCGGAGCTCGACCGCGCCGTCCGGGACCAGCTCGAGGCCGACGTCCCCGTCGGCGCCTTCCTCTCCGGCGGGATCGACTCGACGACCGTCGCCGCCCTCGCCGCAGAGCACCACCCCGACCTGCACGCGTTCACCTTCGACATGCCGGGCGAGTCCGAGCTCGACCACGCCCGGGCGACGGCGGCCATGCACGGCATGACCCTCCACGTGCTCTCGCCCGACCCGGGCGACGTCGCCGAGGCGATCGAGTCCCTCCCGACCGCCTGGGACGAGCCGTTCGGCGACTCGTCGGCCCTGCCGACGCGCATGCTCTCGGAGTTCGCTCGACGGGAGGTGACCGTCGTC
The DNA here is from genome assembly GCA_903873135.1 of uncultured Actinomycetes bacterium. Classification (GTDB taxonomy): domain Bacteria; phylum Actinomycetota; class Acidimicrobiia; order Acidimicrobiales; family Microtrichaceae; genus SXMI01. The sequence continues at coordinate 4,982 of CAIQNH010000233.1, read as the reverse complement.
CTGACCGGCGACGGCGCCGACGAGCTCCTCGGCGGCTACCTGGTGTGGACCAGGGGGCTGCTCCGACCCGGTACGCCGGGATCGCTCGAGGACGCTGAGCCGCCCACCGGCCGACGCAGCCTCCTCGGCCGGCTGGCCGATCGTCGTCGGGGGCAGCCGGTCGATCACAGCGTGGCCCGCCGCTTCGCCTCCTTCCGGCAGTACTTCGACGCCGACGAGTTGGAGGCGCTGGGTCTCCCCGGTGTCGACGCCGCTGACGTGGACGTCTCCCGGTACGGCTACGGCACCGCCGACGACATCTGCAGGTTCGACCTGGACCACTACCTCCCCGGCGACATCCTCGTGAAGACCGACCGGGCCTCCATGGCCCACAGCCTCGAGGTCCGCGCCCCGTTCCTGGACGTGGCGGTCGCCGAGGGCTGCCTGGCCCTCCCCGCTGACCTGAAGGTCGACCGGACCCACGAGAAGCTCCTCCTCCGGCGGGCGTGCTCCGACCTCTGGCCGGCCAGCGTCCGCGACCGTCCGAAGCAGGGTTTCGGCTCCCCCATGGCGAGCTGGCTGGCCCTGGGTGACGTGGTGGAACTCAAGCGAGCCCACCTCAGCGACCCGGCGTCGGCGCTGTTCGACCTGGTGGACCGAGACGCCGTGGCCGGGTACATCGACGCGAACGACCAACGCACCTGGAACCTGCTGGTCCTGGCGATCTGGTGGACCCACGCCCGGACGCGGACGGGAGCCCGGTGAGGGTCGATCCGACGCTCGTCCGGTCCGGGCAGTGGTGGGACCACAAGATGCCGCAGCTCGTCGCGGCCGCGTCGCTGTGCCTGCTACCGGTCGCCGACGGGCTCCGCGGCTGGACCACCCTCGTCGACCTGGTCCTGTTCCTCCTGGCGGCCGTCGGCGTGGCCGCATTCGGGCACGTGCTGAACGACCTCGCCGACATCCCGACCGACGCCGTCGCCGGAGTACCCAACCAGATGGCGGGACTGAGCGTCACCCAGCGGGCCACCGTCCTGGGTGCGACGGTCGTGGCGGGTGCGCTGCCGTGGCTGGTGCTCCCGACCTCGGCCCGGACCCTCGCCCTGCTCCTGGTCGAGGTGGTGCTCCTGACCGTCTACTCGTTGCCCCCGATCCGGCTGAAGGACCGGGCGGCCGCCGGCGTGCTGGCCGACGCGCTCTACGCCTACGTCGTTCCGATCCTCCTGACGGTCTCGGTGTTCACCGACCTCGGTGGGCTGGCGTGGCCGGCGTGGTGGATCGTCCTGCCGACGGTGACGTGGATGCTGCTGATGGGACTCCGAGGGATCCTGTGGCACCAGATCGGTGACCTGGCGCACGACCGACGGGCCGGCGTCAGGACCCTGGTGACCCGCCTCGGGGCCGAGCGGACCAGCACGGCGGTCGGCTGGATGGTCGTCGTCGAACTGCTCGCTGCCGCCGCCACGGTGGTCGCCGTCTCGGTCGGGACGGACCAACCGTGGATCGCCGTCTTCGGTGCGCTCTACCTGCTCTACCGCTTCTTCCAGGTCACCGTCCTCTGGTCCGAACCCCTGCACCTGAGCGCCCTCGGTACGGCCACCGGTCGGGTCCGCTACATCGGCTACGTCCTGCTGAACGAGTTCGTCGAACGGTGGCTCCCCATCGCCGCGCTCGTGGCGCTGGCGCTCAGGGTGCCGCTGCTCTGGGTGGCGGTCGCGGTGCACCTGTTCGTGTTCGACAACGCTGTCGCCGAGTTCCTCCGCCGGGACCTGCCGGCGATCCCCGACGCCGCCAGCCGTCTGGCGCACGAGCGCAGGTCCCGACGGAACATCCGCACGATCGCCGAGCGGCGGGTGGCGGCGCAGGCCGCCGGACCGGAGGCGCTCGACGCCACGACGCGGGAACGATCCCGGTGGGTCTTCGTCGTCTGCGGACCGGAGCTCCACGTGGCCACGCTGGCCACCGCAGTGCGGAACCTCCGACCGCTGACCTCGCTCGAGATCTGGGTCGTCACCGACAGCCGACGCAACGTTCGACCGATCGAGGTCGACGGGGTCGATCGGGTGGTCGACGTGGAGACCCCCGACCACCTCGACGACCACCAGGCGAGCATCTGGCTGAAGACGAGCGTCCACCGTCACCTGCCCGAAGGCGAGTGGTGCTACCTCGACAGCGACATCATCGCCGTCAGGCCCGGGATGGAGGCCGTGTTCGACCACCGTCGGGGTCCGGTGGCCTTCGCGTCGGACCTGACGATCTCCGCCAACCAGGTCGACCGGTTCAGCCCGTGGGCCATGAACTGCGAGTGCTCAGGCCACGGGGAGTCGCACAGCTGCGGGCACCTCCGGGAGCAGCTCTCCGTCCGCTTCGGGCTGGACGTCCCGGGCGACTGGGTCCACTGGAACGGCGGAGTGTTCCTGTTCGGCCCGGACAGCGACGCCTTCCTCGACACCTGGCACGAGCGGGCCGTCGCCTCGTTCGACTGGCCCGAGTGGCGGACCCGTGACCAGGGCGCGCTCATCTCGACCGTGTGGTCGTTCGGCCTGGAGGACAACCACCGGATCCCGCCCGAGTTCAACTTCATCGCCGACCTCGGCAACGGTGACCTCTGCCTGGACCCGGACCTGGGGTGGGCGCTCCACCCGTCAGGCCCTTGGCACCACGCCCGGATGCTCCACCTCTACACCAGTCGCCTCGAGGATCCCGCCTGGGACCTGGGGCGCGACGTCGAGGCTCCCGTCGTCCGCCAGACGCTGGTCCGGACGGTCCGGTGGAGGCGCTACGAGGTGCGCCAGAAGGCCGTCGACGAGTACTGGTCGGCCAAGGAGGGTTGGGCACGACGTCGGGCGGTCTGGGCGCAACAGGGACGCGACGCGTACTGGTCCGTGCGGTCCCGGCTGGAGCTCTACTGGTTGCGGATCCGTCGGCAGCCGCAGCGGTTCAGGCCCTCCCGGATCGCTGCGAGCGTGTCGCGTCGGTTCACCTCGGATCGGACGTCGTGAGCATCCTCAGGACCGTCCGGGACAGCGTGCGCCGGGTCGCCGGTCGGCCGGCGACCCACACGCCCCCGGACCCCCGGTCCGAGCCACCCCGCCAGTCGTTCCACGCCGCGTGCTACGCGGCGCACACGTCGATGTACTTCGACCAGTTCGGCGACGTCCGGGCCTGCTGCCAGAACACCGAGGCCCCGATGGGCAACGTGACGCGCTCGAGCATCCGGGAGATCTGGGATGGAACCGCCACCCGGCAGCTCCGGGATGCGCTCCGCGTCGACGACTACTCCGTGGGCTGTGGCTTCTGCCAGTGGCAGGTCGACCAAGGTGACGAGTCGATTGTGTTCGCCCGTGTGTTCGACCAGCACGAGGTCCGGAGCACCCGACCACAGTGGCCGGTGCAGATGGAGTTCTCGATGACGAACGCCTGCAACCTGCAGTGCGTGATGTGCAACGGGGACTGGTCCTCCTCCATCCGGACCCACCGTGAGGGACGCCCGCCGCTGCCCGAGGTCTACGGCGAGGCGTTCTTCGAGGAACTCAGCGAGTTCCTCCCGCACCTCCGCAAGGCGAACTTCCTCGGCGGGGAACCGTTCCTGGGACGGGAGCCGCTACGGGTCCTGTCGATGATCGCCGAGCTCGACGAGCCGCCCGAGGTGGCCGTGACGACGAACGGCACCCAGTGGACCCCCCGCATCGAGCGGATCTGCGAGCAGGTGCCCATGTCCTTCGTCCTCTCGCTCGACGGCGTCACCGCCGAGACCTACGAGTCGATCCGCGTGGGCTCGGACTTCTCGTTGGTGATGCGGAACCTGGAGCACTTCGAGGAGCACGCCCGACGCAACGGCACGATGGTGACCCTCGCGCACTGCCTGGTCCGACCGAACGTCCACGAGTTCGCCACCTTCCTGAGGTTCGCCGAGCGCCGCGGCTTCTGGGTCGGCATCAACGAGGTGCTCTTCCCGGTGGAGCTCAGCCTCTTCCAGCTCCCGGCGGACGAGCTCAGGTCCGTGATCGCGCAGCTGGAGGCCGACCCGGTCGCCGACACGCTCGACCGGCTGCGGTACGTCTGGGACGGCCAACTCGACGCGCTCCGACACCGGCTGGCCTCGCTCGAACGCGGCCAGTCCGTGCAGGTCTCACCGTGGGCGGGGGCGGGCGTGCGGACGACGCCCTGGGTCGATCGGGCCGCGGCGGAGCTCGCCGAGTGGGTCGAGGACGAACCTCCCACCGAGATCGTCTTCACCACGTCGGGTGCCGCACCCACCGTCGACGGCCTCCACGCTGCGACGCTCGTGGAGTTCGGCGTCACCGCCGCCGGGTCGCCCGAGGCGGTCGTCGAGCAGCTCGCCACCGCCCTCGACGACGCACCGGTCCGCCGGACTCCGGACTCGGACCTGCTGCACGACGTGGTCGTCGGTCCGGCCACGGAGGCGGCGACCGAGATCCGGCTGACCTGGGACGACTCCATCGACGGCCAGACCGTCCTCGTCGCCGTCCGCAACCCCCCGGGCCCACCCCCGCTGCCCGACCACCCCTGGGAGGAGCTCGTCGGTTCGAGCAGTTCGGGGGCGATCGTGGTCGTCACCTGCGACCTCGACGAGGTGGTGACCTCGGTGGACGGCGATCCTGCTCCCGTCCTCGGGCTGCGGCAGTCGGACCTGGTCGGCCGGTCGACCAGCTCGATCTTCGAACGCCTCACGAACTCGGTTCGACAGGTCGAGCTCGGGCCGGGCCCGAGCGGGCGCGAGGCGGACAGCCTGCTGGAGCTCCACCACGCCGACGGGACGCTCACCCGACTCCGCGTGCTGGTCGACCGTGCCGAGGTCGTCACCGTCGCCATCGGTCTGTTCGACGAGCCGCGGTGAGCGGTCGACCCGGAGGTGCCCGCGCCGACCACCGGTAACATGCAGACGTGCGGCTCCGACTGAAGCATCTGGGGCGACTGTGCCGGGACGTCGTCCGGTACTCGATGGTCAACCGCGTCTGGTGGTTCGTCCCGATGATGCT
>CAIQNH010000232.1 GCA_903873135.1 uncultured Actinomycetes bacterium | reverse complement strand
GTGCTGGGTGAGGTGCCCACCAGCCGGGGGCCCGAGCCCGAGGAACTGGCGGCGCTCGAGCGACTGGACCCGGCGGGGAGCCGGTTCGCCGAGGTCCCCGACCCGTGAGCGAGCGGCACCCGGCGCTCCGGACGAGGGCGTGCGCCCTGTTCGGGGTGGAGCACCCGATCGTGCAGACCGGGATGGGGTGGGTGTCGGGTGCCCGGCTGACGGCGGCCACGAGCGCCGCAGGAGGACTGGGGATCCTGGCGTCGGCCACCATGACGCTCGACGAACTCGACGACGCCGTCACGAAGGTCGCCGAACGCACGGACCGGCCGTTCGGCGTGAACCTGCTGCCGAGCGCCCCCGACGCCCGTGAGCGGATCGACCTGATCGTCGCCCGCGGTGTGCCGGTGGCGAGCTTCGCAGCGGCACCCCGGCCCGAGCAGGTGGCCGCGCTGCGCGACGCCGGGGTGGTGACGATCGTGACGGTCGGAGCCCGACGCCACGCCGAGAAGGTCGTGGACCTGGGGGTGAGCGCGGTGATCGCCCAGGGCGGCGAGGGCGGCGGGCACACCGGTTCGGTCCCGACGTCGCTGCTGCTCGGCGAGGTGACCGACGCGCTGGCCGGCACCGACGTGGTGGTGCTCGGTGCCGGCGGGTTCCACGACGGCCGCGGTCTGGTGGCAGCGCTGGCCTACGGGGCCGACGGTGTGGCCATGGGCACGCGTTTCCTGCTCAGCGCCGAGAGCCAGGTCCCGGACGAGGTGAAGGCGGTCTACCTGGCCACGCCGTTGACGGGCACGGTGGTGACCTCGGCGATCGACGGGGCACCGCAACGGGTGATCCGGACCAAGGTGATCGAGTCGCTCGAGCGGCTGCCCGGACCACTGCGGTTCCCGCCTGCAGCCATGAACGCCCTGCGGTTCGCGTCGCAGAGCGGACTGTCTCCGGTGGACCTGGTTCGCTCGGGCGTCCGGATGCACGCCGATCAGGACCTGTCGTGGTCGCAGGTGGCGCTGGCGGCGAACGCTCCCATGATGACGAAGGCCTCGGTGGTCGACGGCGACCTGGAGGTGGGCATCCTGCCGACCGGGCAGGTGACCGGCGTGATCGACTCGACCCCGACGGTGGCCGAGATCGTCGAGGGCATCCTCGACGAGGCCGACGAGGTCCTCCGTCGCCTCGCTCCCTGACCCACCCGCTCTGTGGTGCGAGCTACGTGCGTACGCACTGAGCTCGCACCACAGAGCGGGTGGGGGGGAGTGGGTCAGGAACGGTCGCGCAGGTCGGCGTAGGCCGCCCGGACCGCTGCGGCGGCGTCGGCATCCGGTCCCGGCTCCACCGTGAGGTGCTCCGGGCGCCCCCAGGCGGCGACGACCTCGTCGACCGTCGAGCTCTGCCACACGGCGGCCGCCTGCACGGCGGCTCCCCGGGCGACGGTCTCCTCGTCGGTCACTGCGAGCCACGCGGCACCGGTGAGGTCGGCGAGCACCCGCTGGTACGCCGGCGATCGGGCCCCACCGCCGACGAGCAGCCGGTCGCCGTCGGGTGACCCGTCGAGCTGGGCCACGAGGGCGTCGTGGCCGTCGAGCAGCCCGCAGAGGACTCCTTCGACCGCGGCCCGGGCCAGCTCGCTCGGAGTGGTGTCGGGTCGCAGCCCTGAGACCGCGCCGGTGGCGTGCGGCCGATCCGGGGTGCGCTCGCCGGCCAGGTAGGGCAGGAGGGTCACCCCTCCTGCGCCCGGTCGGGAGGCGAGCGCGAGTTCGTCGAGTCGGGCGAGGTCCACGCCGAGGAGCCGGGCGACGGTGTCGGTCACGCCGGTGGCGTTGAGGGTGCACACGAGCGGGAGGAAGCGGCCGGAGGCGTCGGCGAACCCGGCCACGGCGCCGCTCGGGTCGGCCGTCGGGTGGTCGCTCACGGCGAACACCGTGCCGCTGGTGCCGAGCGACATCGCCACGTCACCGCTCCCCAGACCGAGCCCCAGCGCTGCGGCCATGTTGTCGCCGGTGCCGGGGCCGACGACGACGTCGACCGGCAGTCCGAGCGAACGTGCGGCCTCCGGACGGATCGACCCGGCCGACTCGTGGGGACCGAGCACCTCGGGGAGCCAGGACGGATCGGACACCTCGGGGGCGGCCAGCTCCAGCAGTTCCGGTCGGTAGGTGCCGTCCCGAGGGGACCACCAGCCGGTGCCCGATGCGTCCCCCCGGTCGGTCGTGTGTCGGCCGGTGAGTCGCCGGGTCAGCTCGTCGTGGGGGAGCAGGACGTGAGCGGTGGCGTCGACCACGTCCGGCTCCGTCGTGGCCAGGTGGGCGAGCTTGGCGATCGTGAAGCTCGCGAGCGGGACGCTGCCGCAGGACTCGGCCCAGGCGCTGCGGCCGAGCCGGGCCACCAGACGGTCGGCGTCGGCGGCGCCGGACGTGTCGTTCCACAGCGGTGCGGCCCGGAGCACCGTGTCGCGCTCGTCGAGGCAGACCAGTCCGTGCTGCTGGGCGGCGACCGAGATCGCCACCACGTCACGACGTCGGTCGCCGCACTGGCCGAGGGCCTCGATCAGGGCGACCCACCACGCGTCGGGGTGCTGCTCGGACCTGGGTGGTGTGGTCGGCGGGTGCGGAGCTCGGCCGACGGCGACGAGGTGTCCGTCAGCGGCCGATCGGAGCTCGACCTTGGTCGACTGCGTCGAGGAGTCGACGCCGGCGACGAGCGGTCCGCTCACCTGACGCCGAGCAGCAGCTCGACGACGAGCTGGTCGAGTCGTTCGTGTCCGTGGCCCCTGCCGGTGAGCGCCGCGGTGTCGAACTCCTCGGCTCGGAGCGCAGCGACCTGCGCCGGATCCTTCCAGTCGACCTGTCGCTCGTGGAGCAGGTCGGCCCGGGCCACGGCGAGCGCCTCGGCGATCTCGGGATCCTCGTCGAACCTCCGGGCCTTCTCGGCGAGGATCAGGTAGCTCCGCATGCACCCGGCGGCGAAGTCCCACACGCCGTCGACGTCCTCGGTGCGGTAGGCGTGGGCGTCGAAGTGGCGCATCCCGTCCCAGCCCGAGGACTCGAGCAGGCGCACCGTGTAGAACGCGTCACGCTGGCCCTCCGAGGCGAACCTGAAGTCCTGGTCGTACTTGCCGATCCGCTGGGCGTTCAGGTCGATGTGGAACAACTTGCCGGCCCACAGCGCCTGGGCGACGGCGTGGTGGAACGACAACCCCGACATGGTCTCGTGGGCGAACTCGGGGTTGAGCCCGACGAGCTCGGGCCACTCCAGCGTCTCGATGAAGGCGAGCGCGTGGCCGACGGTCGGGAGGAACAGGTCGCCCCGGGGCTCGTTCGGCTTGGGCTCCAGAGCCAGCCGCAGGTCGAGACCCTGTTCGCGGATGTGGGCGCAGCACACGTTGACCGCCTCGGCGTAGCGGTCCAGTGCTGCGCCGACGTCCTTGGCGGCGTCGCACTCGACACCCTCACGTCCGCCCCACATCACGTACGTCGTCGCACCCAGCTCGGCACCCAGTTCCATGGCGCGCAGCGTCTTGTGCATGGCGTACCGGCGGACCGCTGGTTCGTTGGCGGTGAACGCTCCGTCGGCGAACACGGGGTCCGAGAACAGGTTGGTGGTGGCCATGGGGACGCAGAGCCCGGACTCGTCGAGCGCCCGGCGGAACTCGGCCACGATCCGGTCGCGCTCGACGGAGGTCGAACCGGGTGGGACCAGGTCGTCGTCGTGGAAGTTCACGCCGTAGGCCCCGAGCTCTCCGAGTCGCCGGACCGCCGTGACCGGGTCCAGCGGCGGGCGGGTCTCGTGGCCGAACGGGTCGCGTCCCCGGTTGCCCACCGTCCACAGTCCGAAGGTGAAGTGGTGCTCCGGTCGGGGTGTCAACGGGTCGCTCAACGCTGTCTCCTGGGTCTCGGTCGCTCGGTCTCGACGCCCGCGCCGGGGTCGAAGGGTAGGCGGGTCGGGCGCGACCGTGCGGCGGATCGCGGGGAGGACCCGGGTCCGCGCGGCTGGATCTGACGGGTCGTCAGGTCGCGCGGCAGACTGACGGGGTGGACCTGAGCTGGAGCGACGCGGAGCAGGCGTTCCGCGAGGAGTGCCGGACGTGGCTGGAGGCCAACGTCCCGACCCCCGCACTGCCGTCGGGCGACACCCGGGACGGGTTCGCCGCGCACCTCGAGTGGGAGCGGGCGCTGCACGACGCCCGCTGGGCGGTGGTCTCCTGGCCGGCGCAGTACGGAGGCCGGGACGCCTCGCTGTGGGAGTGGCTCATCTTCGAGGAGGAGTACTACCGGGCCGGCGCGCCGCAGCGTGTCACGCAGAACGGCATCTTCCTGCTCGCGCCCTCCATCTTCGAGTTCGGGACGACCGCCCAGCAGGACCACTACCTGCCGCGGATGTCCGCCGCCGTCGACCTGTGGTGCCAGGGCTGGTCCGAACCCAACGCCGGGTCCGACCTGGCTGCGGTCTCGTCGAGGGCCGTCCGTGACGACGACGCCGGGGGCTGGCGACTCACGGGTCAGAAGACCTGGACGACCCGGGGAGCGTTCTGCACCCACGTCTTCGGCCTGTTCCGGACCGACCCGACCGCCGAGCGTCACCGGGGTCTGACCTACTTCCTCGTCCCGCTCGACAGCGAGGGTGTGACCGTGCGGGGATTCGGTCGGCTCGACGGCGACGAGGGGTTCGCCGAGGTGTTCCTGGACGACGTGCTGGTCCCCGACGAACCGCCCGCCGACGCCGACCCGCAGCTGGCTGCGGCGACGATGGACCGTGGCGGGATCCTCGGTGACGTCCACCAGGGCTGGGGTGTGGCCATGGCCACCACCACCTCCGAGCGCGGTCTCACGCTGCGGTCGCCGGGCAGGTTCCAGGCCACGGCGCACCGGCTCCTGGAACTGGCCCGAGAGCGCGACGCCGAGGGTCGACTCGGTGCGGCGTTGGCCGACCGGGTGGTCGACGCCTGGGTCGACGCCGAGGCCTACGCGCTGTTCACGCTCGGCGACGTCACCGGGATCGTCGAGGGCCGGTCGCCCGGTGCCCGGTCGTCGTTCAACAAGATCTTCTGGTCCGAGCTCGACGTGCGTCTGCACGAGGCGGCGCTCGACCTGCTCGGACCCGACGCCGAGCTCGACGGCCCGTGGATGAAGGGCTACGAGTTCGCCCTGTCCGGGCCGATCTACGCCGGAACCAACGAGATCCAGCGCAACATCGTGGCCGAGCGGGTCCTCGGCCTGCCGAGGAAGTAGCACCGTGCGGTTCGAGCTCACCGACGACCAGGTCGACCTCCGCGACGCCGTGCAGGCGCTGCTCGAGGACCTGTGCCCACCCGAGGCGGTCCGCTCCGCCTGGGACGGTGACGGTCGGGTCCCGTCGGCGTGGGACGCGCTCGTCGAGATGGGTGTGCTCGGAGCGCTCGTCCCGGAGTCGGCCGGTGGGTTGGGAATGACCGACGAGGACGTCGTGCCGCTGCTCGTGGAGTGCGGCCGGGTGGGCCTGCCGGACCCGGTGGCACCGTCCGGTTACGCAGCGGCTGCCGCCCTGACCGAGGCGCTCGGGGATCCGGCGGCCGCAGGGTCCGCCGCCGAGTGGCTGGGGCGGATCGCATCGGGCGACGTGCTGATCCCGGTGGTCGACGCTGCGGCGCCCGTCGTCGGGGCCGCCTCCGCCGACGGATTCCTGTGGTGCGCCGCCGAGGACGCTGGGCCGCAGGTGCTCGTGGTGGCTCCCGACCAGGTCGACCTCGAACCGCTCCAGTCCGTCGACGGCGGCCGCCGACCGGCCCGGGTGGTCCGACGTGGCGGCGAGGTGCTCCTCACCGGCGACGTGGCCAGGTCGGTGTCCGTTGCGACGGCCGACCGGCTGGCACTCGGGGCCGCCGCCGAGCTGGTCGGACTGGGGGAGCGGATGCTCGACCTGACCGTGGGCTACGTGGGTGAGCGTCGACAGTTCGGGGTGCCGGTCGGCAGCTTCCAGGCCGTCAAGCACCAGCTGGCCGACGCGGCGCTGGCCGTGGCGTTCGCCGGTCCGCTGGTGTCGTACGCCGCGCACTCGATGGCCCACGGTGATCCGGATCGGTCCCGGCACGTCTCGATGGCCAAGCTGCGGGCCTCCACCGCCGTCCGGCACGCTGCGGCGGCGTCGCTGCAGTGCCACGGTGCGATCGGCTACACGGTCGAGTACGACCTGCACCTCTACATGAAGCGGGCGTGGGCGCTCAGCTACGAGCACGGTGACCCGGACGCACACCGGGCCCGTCTGCGCGACTCGCTCGGCCTGGCCTCCGGCCGGAACTGACCCGGATCGACGCCAGCCGCACCGAGGTCGCCCGTTCCGGGGGAGTCGGGCGCACGCTCCGGCCGAGTCGGCCGTGACGCACGGGCTCGTGAGCGTCAGGCCGAGAGCGACCGGGGCTGCTGCTCGACCTGGTCGACAGCCGTGAGCGTCCGTTGGGAACCAGCCCCGAGTTCCTCGAAGCGTCGGGCCTGCGGCATGACCGAGCGCTCGAGCGAACCGACCGCCCGGTTGTAGGCGTCGACGGCCTTGCCGAGTGCGTTGCCCGCAGTGGAGAGGTGACCGGCGAAGGTGGTGAACCGCTGGTGCAGCTCACGCCCGAGGTCGGCGATGGTCTGTGCCTCCTCGGCGAGTCGCTGCTCCCGCCAGCCGAGGGCCACACCCCGGAGGTGGGCGAGCAGCGTGGAGGGAGACGCCAGGACGACGCGCGCGGTGAGCGCCTGGTCGAGCAGGTCCGGCTGGGACCGGTAGGCCTCGGCGAGCAGCGAGTCGCTCGGCAGGAACACGACGACGACGTCGATCGCTCCGGGGACCAGCTCGTCGTAGTTGCGACCGGCGAGCGAGCGGACGTGGTTGCCGACGGCCTTGGCGTGGTCGGCGAAGTGCCGGGTGCGCTCTGCCGGATCGGTGGTCGAGGCACCGGCCAGGTAGCTGTCGAGCGGGGTCTTGGCGTCGATCACGACGCAGCGCCCCGAGGGGAGGTGCACCACGGCGTCCGGCCGCCCACCGGCGACGGTGACCTGGGTGTCGTAGCTGATGTGCTCGTCGAGGCCGCTCATGCGCAGCACCCGCTCGAGCTGCATCTCACCCCAGAGACCACGGGTCTGGTTGTCCCGCATGGCTCCGGCGACGGCTCGTGCCTCGTCGGCCACGGCCCGGCTGGAGAGCGTCAGGTCCTCGACCTTGGTCTGGAGCACCGCGGACTCCTCACGCCGGCGGGCGTCGAGCTCACCGATGCGGGACGCGAACTCGTCGAGCCGACTGCTGAGGTTCTGGGACTGCGCCTCCAGGTACCCGGCGATGGCGGCCTCGGCGGGGTCCCGGCCGCTCCGGCGCCGGGGGGCCGATCGACCGAGTCGTGCACCGACGGCGGCGCCCAGGCCGGCGAGGAGCACCAGCAGCGCGGCGCCGAGGAGGAGGATGGGCAGGGAGAGGGTGATGTCGTCCACGGGGACATGGTCGCGAGTGGGTGTGACACCGACGCCCCCACGGGCGATGCTGGAGCCGTGTTCGGCTCGAGACGGCGGCGGGAGCGGGAGGCGCTCCTGCAGGCCGGCTTCCCCGACGACTGGCACCGACTGTGCGCCGAGCGGTTCCCGTGGGTCGCCGGCCTGGACGACGACCAGCGCCTCCGGTGGGAGCGCCGCACCCACGAGATGGTGCTCGACACCTTCTGGGAGGCGGCCCGGGACTTCGAGGTCACCGACGAGATGGCCCTCACGGTGGCCGCCCAGGCCCAGCTCCTGGTGCTCGAACAGCCCGACGGGTCGCTGTCGGCCGTCCGGGCCGTGGTGCTCCACCCCACGACGATCGTGGTGGAGGGGGAGCACTCCCAGGTCGACGGTCTGGTGTCGGACGACCCGACACCGATCCTCGGTGAGGCCGTCGAGCACGGTCCGCTGCTGTTCGCCTGGGACGAGGTGCTGCACGACGTCGAGCACCCGGAGGTGGGACGCAACGTGGTCCTCCACGAGTGCGCGCACGTGCTCGACCAGCTCGACGGTGTGTTCGACGGCACCCCGCCGATCACCGACCCGGAGCTCGCCCGGGACTGGGTCCGGGCCTGCACGAGCGCCTACGAGGCCGTGGTCGAGGGGACCGACCCGGGGGTCGTCGACCCCTACGGTGGCGTCAACCCCGGCGAGTTCCTGGCGGTGGCCACCGAGGCGTTCTTCTGCGAACCGCACGCCCTCCACCGCGCCCACCCGGACCTGGCCGACGTGCTGGGCCGCTACTACGGCCTCGACCCCCGCCGGTGGACGAGGGCCTGACCTGAGTTCCGGAGCCCCGTCCCCCTAGAGTTGCCGCCGAGCGGCGCCTGCTCCCCGAGGGCCGCTGGAGCTCACGTGTCCACCTCCACCACCACCTCCGGTTCCCCGCAGTCCACCGACGGCCCCCGCACCGGGCCCCTGCAGGCGATCCGCGCGCCGTTCGTCGACCCGGACCTGCGGACCCCGGCCGTCGTCGGTCTCGTCGGAGCGGTCGTCACCGTGGTGGCGGGCACCCTGATCCGACCCGGCGGCGCTCCCACCCTCGTGTACCCGCTGTCCGGTCGGTTCGTGATCTGGGGCGACCGAACCCTGGTGGTGCTGGTGTCGCTCTGCGGTGTCGGTGCGCTGCTCGCGGCGTGGGTCTCGGTGTTCAAGGCGGTCCGGCGTCGCTACCACGACCACCGGCCGGTGCCCACGGCCACCTCGGTCGGGCTCTGGCTGGTGTGGGCCCTCCCGTTCGCCCTGGGTCCGGCACTGTTCAGCCGCGACATCTTCAGCTACGCAGGGCAGGGTGAGACGGTGGCGCAGGGGTTCGACCCGTCCACGCTCGGGGTCCGGGTGCTCGGACCGAGCAACGAGTTCCTGGCCCTGGTCGACCCGGTGTGGCGAGGCACGCCGTGTCCGTACGGACCGTTCTGGTTGTGGATCAGCTCGACGTTCGCCAACCTCAGCGGCCACCAGCCGCTCGTGGCGGTGCTGATGTTCCGGATCCTCGCGTTCGCGTCCGTGGCGGTGTCGGTGTGGTGCCTGGTCCGTCTCGCCCGCCACTACGGCGGCGACGTCGCCACCGTCGTGGTGCTCGCCGTGTGCAACCCGATCGTGATGCTCCACGCCGTGTCCGGCGCCCACAACGAGGCGCTGATGATGGCGCTGATCCTGGTGGGGATGGTGCTCGCGGTGGAGGGCCACCTGGTGCCGGCCGTCGTGGCCTGCGCGCTCGCCGCGGCCATCAAGATCCCGGCGTTCGCAGCGGTGATCTTCCTGGGCTGGGCCGCCGCCGGTCCCGGGGCGACGTTCCTCCGGCGGGTCTGGAGCACGGCGTGGGTCTCGGCACTCGGCGGGGCGGTGGTGGCGGTGGTCTCCGTGGTGTCCGGCCTCGGCTTCGGCTGGATCGGGGCCCTGCAGAGCGCCGGGGGTGCCCGCTCGCTCGTCGCTCCGGCCCGGGTGGCCGGGATCGCGGCGGCGGACCTCCTCAGCTGGGTGGGGATCGACCTGTACGACGCCGACGTCAAGCGGGTGACGACGCTGCTCGGACTCGGACTGGCCGCCGCCCTGTCGGTCCTGATCCTGGTGCGGACCAAGGACCGGGTGCCGTTCGTCTCGCTCGGGTTGGCCCTGCTGGTGGTGTCGCTCCTCGGCCCGGCGCTCTACCCGTGGTACGTGCTGCCGGCGTTCGCGGTCATGGCGCTCACGCTGCGGGAGTCGCGCATGTGGCTGATCGTCGTGCTCTCGGTGATCGGCTGCATCATCACCTTCCCGTCGGGGACCACGGCGCTGTACCGGGTCGGTGGCCTGGGACCGTGGATCGTCCCCACGATCGTCGTCGTCGGCCTCGTGTACTGGTACCGGACGCTGCGGCCCCGTGGCGACGCTGCCGACGAACCGGCCGACCTGGAACCGTCCACGGCACCGGGTCCGTTCGGTTGAACGACGACACCGTCGGTTCGGTGACGGGCGAGCTCGACGCCGCTCGGCCGGCGAGCGACGCGTGGTGTCGCACCGCGTGGGTCGTCTCGGCGCTCGCCGTGCTGGCGGCTGCGGTCCGGTGGTCGTCGTCGACTCCCGTCACCCGGATCGACTACTACGTCTACAGCGGAGCGATCACCTTCGCCCGGGACGGCGGCTCCCTCTACGACTACGCGCACGAGATCCTGGGTCTGCCGTTCCTGTACCCGCCGTTCGCGGCGCTGGTGCTCTGGCCGACCTCGTGGCTCCCGGACCGCACGGGTGAGCTCCTCTGGACGGGCGTCAACCTGCTGTGCACCGTGGCCTTCCTGGTGGTCGTGGCCCGGGAGCTCCGTCCGGTCGTCGCCCGTCGGTGGCCCACCTCACCGGTGGCCGACGGGCGGGTGCTGGTGCCGGCCGTCGTGGCGCTGGGTGTGTGGTGCATGCCGGCGACGCTGACGGCGCGTCTGGGTCAGGTGAACGCCCTGATGGCGGCGCTGGTGGTGCTCGACGTCTGGCTGGTTCGCCGGCGGGGTGGTCGGGCGTCGGCCGCCGCCGGGGTGGGGACGGGGCTGGCGGCGGCGATCAAGCTCACCCCGGCGGCGCTCGTGCCCTACTTCGTGCTCGCGGGTCGCCGACGCCAGGCCGTGGTCGCCGTGTCCACCGCCGTCGTCGCCACCCTCGTCGCCGCCCTCGTGTTCCCCGACGACACCTGGCGCTTCCTCACCGTCGAGGTGTTCTCCACCGAACGTGCGCCGGACGTCTCGATCGAGTTCAACCACTCGTTCCGTCGGTTGGCAGCCCTCCTGCCCGACGAACGGCTGGAACTGCTCCTGTGGGCGGTCGCCGCGGTCGTGGTGCTGGTGTGGGCCTACCGTCGGGCGGTCGCAGCGGACCGGTCCGGCGACGTGATGCTGGCGACGACCGTGGTGATGCTCGCCACGTACCTGGTGAACCCGCTGACGTGGGGGCACCACCTGTTCTTCCTGGTGCCTGCGGTCCTGTGGTGGCTGGCCACCTCGGACTCGTGGTGGCGCTGGGCGTTCGGCGCGCTCGCGGCGGTGTCGCTGTTCGACCCGGTCGGCGGCGGCGAGACGTTCGAGCTGAGCGTCGTCCGGACGGTGGTGATCGTCGTGTTGCTGGTCGCCCTGCCGGTGGGCGAGCGGAGCGACGAAACGGCGCCGGTGCCGACGGTCTGAGCTGGGCGACACTGCGGCCGCCGACCTCCGCTCAGGGGCCGGCGGCGACCAGACGCTGGACCACGGCAGTGTGCGCCGCCTTGGGTCGGCCGTCGGCGTCGAGCAGCAGCGGGCGCGTCGGGACCGGGAACGCCTCGATCCCGGGGAGCCCGGCTCGCACGTCGGGCGAGTCCAGCCACGTCCGGTTGTCGTCCACTCCGGACAACGACCATGTTGCAGGTCTCAGGACTCAGCGTTGTCCACTATCTCGATCCACGCGTCTCGGCGGCACGCTTCGAGCAGTCCATCGAGGACAACGGCCGGGTCGCGCGATCCAGCAAAGCCCACGGTCCCGAGGAAGCGATGGGCTTCTTCTCCAAGCCATGTGAAGTCGTCGCCGGGGGGTGTCCCGAGGAGTCCAGAGAGTTCCGTCTCGGACAACGTGAGGACATAGACGGCGGTTGCTCGCAAGGTCTCCGCAGCTTCGGCGTTCCGGTGCTCGGCAGGTCGGCCACGTTGACCTCGTCGGCGACCGGGGCGAGTGCCCCCGTCACGTAGTCGCGGACCGGGGCGGCGGAGTCGTTCACGCTCAGCACGGTACCGGCCGCACGTGATCGTCGGGTCTCGACGGGCATCCGTTCGGCTCGAGGTCCGGGCCCGCCATGTGGCAGTATGCGCCCGTGGAAAACCAGCGAGACACGGGCTACGGCAAGAGGACCTGGAGCCGACCGATGCTACGGCGCTTGTCCGGTGGCAGCGCAGCGGAGAGTGGCTACAACAAATTCCCGGTCGAGACCGTGATCCCGATCGGACCGTACGGAACCTTCGCCCCAGCCGGCCCGGGGGTGTCCTGATCGGCTCACCCTCGGCCCTCGCCGGTGCCGACCTCACCGGTGGCGACCTCACCCTTGCCAACCTCGCCGGTGCCATCATGCCGCAAGGCCACGTCCACCAGTAGGACGACCCGCCGACGGTCCGGCAGCACGAACGCCACCAGGTCCTCGGACCAGTCGGCCACGAACCCGGCGCCGGCGGCGTCGACCGTCAGGACGGCCTCGGCCACGTCGGGCCGTTCCAGGTAGGCCGCCACGGCCTCGTCCACCAGGGCGTCCACCTTCGCCATGGTCACGTTGTTGTGCCCGATGCCGAACCTGGTGCCGTCGTCGGCCACGTGCACGTCCTTGCACGTGTAGTTGGGAACAGACCGGTTTCGGATGGCGTGCATGCCCGCACCGCAGACTCCGCAGCGCAGCACTCCCCCCAGTAAGGATGACCGTCGAGGACCGGGAACGGCCCGGCCACCTGCGCCCGGTTCCATTCGCCGGTTCGCTTGTGCGAACACCGTGGCGTCCACGACGGCCGGCCAGTCCGCAGCACCGAACTCCTCGCCCTGGTGGACACGCTGCCCGTCGTAGGAACGGTTCGTGACCATGCGCCGGATGCGGGTGCCGGACCACGTGGAACCGGTCGACGGTTCGACGCCTCGGCGTTCCAGGTCGGCGCTGATCGCCCGCTGCGCTTCACCGGCAGCGATCCGTCGGAACACCTCGACCACCACCGGGGCCTCGTCAGGATGCAGTTCCTGACCGACCAGCGCGCCCGTGTTCGGGTCGTAGACCATGCGGTACCCGTAGAGGCGTCGGCCGTGCGGGCGCCCCTTCTCAGCGTTCGCCCTCATGTGCCGTCTGATCCTCCGGCTGATCCGTTCGGACTCGTCCTCGGACACCAGCGCGTCCATGCCGGTACGGAACCGGTCGTCGCTGTCGGCAATGTCGTAGGTGCGACCGGAGTAGGACCGGAGGACACCGCCGCCACGGACCAGCCATTCGCCTCGCATACGGCCTCACACTCGCCACGCTGCTGCTGGACCGATGCCGACCGCCCAGGGTTCCGGGGGTCGGCCTTGCTTCGACGGGCTCAGATGATGGCGCCC
>CAIQNH010000231.1 GCA_903873135.1 uncultured Actinomycetes bacterium | reverse complement strand
GGGAAGAAGGCGCGGAAGTCGAGGAACGTCCCGATGGGAGGGCTGCCCGGGGCCGTGTTCCGGAACGCCACGAGGGCGAAGATCATGGCGCCCAGCCAGGCCAGGTGCCTCGACTCCCAGTCCCGTCGGCCGGCCACCACCAGCGACGTCACCCCCACGGCGCACAGCGCGAGGAGCCAGAACAGCGCCATCATCGCCACGACCCACGCCACCACGCTCTTCCTGCGCTGCACGTCGATCGCGACGACGCCCAGACCGTCTCGCTCGAATGCCCGCTCCTCGATCTGGAAACCCGGTGCGGAGGCGACCCCGCGGACGGTGAGGGGGAGCGTCGGTCGCACGCCGACGTCGGCGGGTGTGGCGTCCGCTCCCTGCACCAGGACGAACTGCACCTCGGCTCGGTACGAGTCGAAGGGGTAGGAGCCGACGTCGCCGGCGTCGACGTCGAGCGTCAGCGAGGTCTCAGGAGCCAGCTGGTCAGGGCGCACCTGCAGCGACGGCAGCGCTCCGACGTCGGTGAACAGTCGGGCACCCTCCGGTGGCAGCGCCGGGCCGGGCTCGAGCACCGTCCGGCCCTGCAACTGGCCGGTGGACGCGTCCACCGAGTCCAGTGCGACCGTCAGCAGGGCAGCGTCGTCCGGGCCGGCAGCAGGCAGGTTGGTGAAGCGGTCGACGGGCGGTCCCGGCCGGGTCAGCACCACGGCGAGCATGGCGAGCACGAACACCGCCACCAGCACGATCGCCGTCCGGATGCCACGGCGACGACCCTGCGGCCGGCGTCCCGCCGCTGGATCAGTGCCCTCCTCCACCGGCGGCACGCTAGAGGTGTGACGCCAGCGGGACCAACCGCTGGTGGCGGCACCTCGTGCTCGAGGAGATCCCTGCGGGGAGGGGATCCTCCCCACGGTCGGCAGATCGAACGTGCTGGCCGAGCTCCAGGGTTGAGACGACGCCCGGGCCGCTCGCCGGATGGCCCGTCGGCGGTCCGCCACGGAGAAGTGTCAGACTCTGACCGGGTCGACTCCTGACAGTACGGCCCGAACCGACGGACCGCAGTACCACTCGAAGGGAACAGCCATGCGTCACGTGCACCGACTCCTCACCGCCGTCGTCGGCGTGGTCGTTCTGGCCACCATCGGCGCCTGCGGCAGCTCCTCGGACACCGCGGCCGGGTCGTCGACGACGACGGTCGACGAACCGGCCACGACGACCACGGAACCGGAGGTGACCACGACCACGACGGTCCCACCCGACGACGAGGCCTGCCTTCCCGGCAGGTGGACGATGAAGCAGGACTCGCTCGACCTCTTGGTGGCGAGCGCCGTTCCGTTCGGCGGTTCCTCCGTCTCGAGCGGGGGCTGGGTGCTCGACCTGGGCGAGGACGGCGCAGCGTCCAGCGAGGCGAAGTTCACGCTGGCGTTCGCACCGGCGCCCGACACCAACGCCGAGGCCGACGTGTTCTGGAACCACTCCGGCACCTGGCAGGCCGACGGCGACGAACTCGTGCTCGAGATGTCGCAGACCGAGGCCGGGACCACCGATTTCCGAATGAACGGCTTCTCGGCACCGGGCGCCTTCCCCATCGACGGTGTCGCAGGGATCCAGGGCGGTCCGTACACGTGCGAAGCCAACGCGCTGCGGGTGACCACCACCAACGGCACGCAACCCCTCGAGATGCTGTTCGAGCGCTGAGCGGGCCCGGCCGTCCGGTCCGGGTGGGGTCGCCGATTGCCACGGTCGTGCCACGCGCCTGATGCGCTCTCGGTGGGTAGTGCGAACGTTGCAGCCCCGGCACCACGAGGGAATCAGCAGAGCCCGAGGTCGGACTCGAACCGACGACCTGCTGTTTACAAGACAGCTGCTCTGGCCAACTGAGCTACTCGGGCGGGACCGGCGGACAACGTGGGCGACAACCCTGTTGTCGGCTGGTCGGGGGCAAGGCTAGCGGGGTGGTTGGCGGCTGTTGGTGGCTGCCGGGAGTGTGTTGGTGGCCGGCGTGTCACCGGGGCCGGTGGTGGGCCGCGGGTGAGCCGGATTCGTCGGCGCCGTTGGTGTTCAGGCGGCGAGTTCGGGTGGGTCGTTCGTGTGGTGTCGGGTGTGTTGGGTGGCGGCGGTGGCGTTTCGGATTGCGGCCCAGGTGGTGAGGTTGAGGAGTTGTCGTCTGCGTCCGACGGTGTGGGCTCGTTCGCGGAGCATGGAGTCGTCGAGGAGCCGGTTGCCTGATTCGGTGTCGTTGCGTCGGCCG
>CAIQNH010000230.1 GCA_903873135.1 uncultured Actinomycetes bacterium | reverse complement strand
TGGTGTGCACCGCGTTCAACGCCGACTTCGACGGCGACCAGATGGCGGTCCACCTGCCGCTGTCGGCCGAGGCCCAGGCCGAGGCCCGCGTGCTCATGCTGAGCGCCAACAACATGCTCAGCCCGGCGCACGGCAAGCCGCTCGTCACGCCGACGCAGGACATGATCATCGGCGCCTACTACCTGACGTCGGGCGTGGACGAGGCCGACGACACCCGTCGTGTCTACGGTCGGCTCGACCAGGTGGAGCGCGACCTCGAGGCCGGCACGTTGAGCGTGCACACGCCGATCGAGTACCGGGGCACGGAGTTCCCCGACCTGGTCGCCACGCCCGCCAACGGCTCGGCCGCCACCTACCACCCGACCACCGCCGGTCGGCTCCTGTTCAACCGGGCGCTGCCGGAGGGGTTCCCCTACGTCAACGCCGTCGTCCGCAAGAGCGACATGGGTCGGATCGTGGACCGGCTGGCGATCGAGTTCCCGAAGGCCGTCGCCTCGGAGTCGCTCGACGCCATCAAGTCCCTCTGCTTCGACTACGCCATGCGGTCCGGCCTGACGATCTCGATCGGCGACGTCCACACCCCGCACGACAAGTACGAGATCCTGAAGCCCTTCGAGGCCCAGGCCGACGAGCACGAGCGGCAGTTCGCCCGCGGCATCATCGCCGACAGCGAGCGCAAGCAGCTCGAGACCGACCTGTGGACCAGGGCCACCGAGCGCATCACCGAGGCGACCGAGCGGGCCATGCGTGAGGACCAGTTCAACCCGGTGGAGATGATGGTGGGCTCCGGTGCCCGCGGCAGCATCTCCCAGGTGAAGCAGATCGCCGGCATGCGCGGTCTGGTGTCCAACCCCCGTGGCGACCTGATCCCGCACCCGATCAAGTCCAACTTCCGTGAGGGGCTGTCGGTGCTGGAGTACTTCATCGCCACGCCGGGCGCCCGGAAGGGTCTGGTGGACACGGCGCTGCGGACGGCCGACTCGGGCTACCTGACCCGGCGTCTGGTCGACGTCGCCCAGGAGTTGATCATCAACGACCGTGACCCGTTCGCCGAGGGTGGGCCGATCCGGAGCGTGGTGGTCGACGACGTCCGCCCCGACCGCGGCGACGAGCGGTTCCACCTCGAGAGCCGGCTGGCCAGCCGGTGCCTCGCCGAGGAGGTCACCCTCGCCGACGGCCGGGTCCTCGAGCGGGGGACGCTGGTCGACGACGAGGTGCTCGTCGCGCTGCGCGACGACGAGTCCGTGACCTCGGTCCGGGTGCTGTCGCCGTTGACCGACGAGAGCGAGTTCGGGATCTCGGCCGCCTCCTACGGTCTGTCGCTCGCAACCGGGTTCATGATCGAGCCCGGTGAGGCGGTGGGGGTCATCGCCGCCCAGTCGATCGGCGAGCCCGGCACGCAGCTCACCATGCGGACCTTCCACACCGGCGGCGTGGCCAACGTCGCCGACATCACCGGTGGTCTGCCCCGGGTGGTCGAGCTGTTCGAGGCCCGGACCCCGAAGAACAAGGCGATCCTCGCCCGTTCCTCCGGCGTCGTCCGGATCGACGAGGCCGACGAGTCGGGCACCGCGACCGGGCGCACGGTCGTGGTCGTGGCCGACGACGGCTCCGAGGAGTCCCACACCATCGAGCAGGAGCAGAAGCTCCGGGTCGTCGACGGGCAGGAGGTCACCGCCGGTGACGCCATCGTCGAGGGCCCCCGGGACCCGAAGGAACTGCTCGAGATCAAGGGCGTCCGGGCCGTGCAGCAGTACCTCGTCGACGAGGTCCAGCGGGTCTACCGGGACCAGGGCGTGACGATCCACGACAAGCACATCGAGCTGATCGTGCGGCAGATGACCCGCCGGGTCACCATCCAGGAGTCGGGTGACTCCGAGTTCCTGCCGGGCGAGAACCGCGACCAGCGCGAGTTCAACGAGCGCAACCGTCAGCTCGTCCAGGAGGGCAAGAAGCCCGCCGAGGGCCGACCGGTGCTCATGGGCATCACCAAGGCCTCGCTGGCCACCGACTCCTGGCTGTCGGCGGCGTCGTTCCAGGAGACCACCCGGGTGCTCACGGAGGCTGCGATCGACGGCAAGTCCGACGACCTGGTGGGCCTCAAGGAGAACATCATCATCGGCAAGCTGATCCCCGCCGGTACCGGGATGGAGCGTTACCAGGAGATCCGTGCCTACGTGCCCGGGTTCACCCCGCCCGTCCAGGAGTACGCGCCCCAGGAGGACGGCACGGTCGATCCGGCCCAGTGGCTCGCCGAGCGTCAGGCCGTGCAGCTCGACGACGTGGGCGTGCTCGCCGACACGGGGACCGAGGCCGGAGTGGCCTCGGCCGACGTGATCGAGTTCCCGGGTGGGGATCCGGCCGAGTCGGAGGTCACGACCGACGCCGAGGGTGCGTCGGACGCCGAGTCGGCGACCGACGACGGGGACCCGTCCACCGAGGACTCGTGAGTCGGAGCGGTCGCTGCGGCGTCACCGCGGCGGTCACCGCCGTGCTGCTCCTCGCTGCCGCGTGCTCCGGCGACGGTGACGCCGCCGCGGGCTCGACGTCCTCCACCACCACGGCGCCGTCCTCCAGCGTCCCCGCAGAGGGTCGTGAGCTGAGCTGGGAGGTCTCCCTGACCTCGGCCCAGCGGATCCTCCGGCAGGTCGGACCGGGCTCGACCCTGAACTACGGGTGGAACGAGCTGGTCGGGCCGACGACGGTCGACGGCGCCCCGGCGCAGGTGCAGATGCTCGGCAACGTGGACTACGAGAACGGCACCGGCCCGTTCTTCGGGTTCGTCACCCTGGAGTTCGGCCCCGAGGACGTGCTGGCGTTCCGGATGGACGGCGAGGCGACCCAGCCGGCCGGGGCCCAGGGGTCGGCCGACTCCGAGTTCCGGGCCGAGCTGACCGTGATCGGGGGCTCCGGGGCCTACGCCGCAGCCTCGGGCGGGCGGGGGACCTTCACCGGGAGCCGCTCCGCCGAGCTGGGCGGCCAGGTGACCGGCACCATGACCGCCACCGTCGCCGGGCTGTGATCCGGACCGCCCGGGTGGTCGGCCGGCGCAGCGGACCGGGACCGTGGTTTGCCTCCCGGCGCCCGTCCCTCCTACGATGACCGCTCGGCTCAGGCAGCCGCGCGCGTCTGCCGAGGCCGGTGCGGGTGGCGTCCCATCGGGGCGGTCCACGAGTCAGTTCGCTCGATGAGTTCCAGGAAGGTTGCAGCGTGCCCACGATCCAGCAGCTGGTCCGCAAGGGCCGGAAGACCAAGCGCCGCAAGGAGTCGACTCCGGCGCTGAAGGGCGCGCCACAGCGGCGGGGGGTCTGCACCCGCGTCTTCACGACCACGCCCAAGAAGCCCAACTCCGCGCTCCGCAAGGTGGCCCGGGTCCGGCTCTCGAGCGGCATCGAGGTCACGGCGTACATCCCTGGTGAGGGGCACAACCTCCAGGAGCACAGCATCGTGCTGGTCCGTGGCGGTCGGGTCCGTGACCTGCCGGGCGTCCGCTACAAGATCATCCGGGGCACGCTCGACACCTCGGGTGTCCGTGACCGCAAGCAGTCCCGGTCCCGCTACGGCGCCAAGAGGGAGTCCTGACATGCCCCGCAAGGGACCAGCACCGCGTCGTGAGCTCCTGCCCGACCCGATCTACCGCTCGCTCCTCGTCACGCAGTTCGTGAACAAGGTGCTGCAGCGGGGCAAGCGCTCCACCGCTGAGCGCATCGTCTACGACGCGCTCAACACGATCGAGCAGAAGACCGGCGAGGACCCCATCACCACCCTGAAGCGGGCGGTGGACAACGTCCGTCCGCAGCTGGAGGTGCGCAGCCGCCGGGTCGGTGGCGCCACCTACCAGGTCCCCGTCGAGGTCCGTCCCCGTCGGGCCAACACCCTCGCCATCCGCTGGCTCGTCGGCTTCGCCCGGCAGCGGCGCGAGCGCACCATGGCCGAGCGTCTGGCCAACGAGCTGCTCGATGCGAGCAGCGGCGTCGGCGCCTCCATGAAGCGCAAGGACGATCTCCACAAGATGGCCGAGTCCAACAAGGCCTTCGCCCACTACCGCTGGTGACGACCCCGTCCCGGCCGGCCTGACCCCCGAGGCACACGAACATGGCGCAGTTCCCGCTCGACCGGACCCGCAACATCGGCATCATGGCGCACATCGACGCCGGCAAGACGACCACGACCGAGCGCATCCTCTACTACACCGGCAAGACCTACAAGATCGGTGAGGTCCACGAGGGTGCCGCCACGATGGACTGGATGGCCCAGGAGCAGGAGCGGGGCATCACCATCACCTCGGCCGCCACCACGTGCCACTGGACCGACACCGTCGACGAGGTCGACCACCGCATCCAGATCATCGACACGCCCGGCCACGTGGACTTCACCGTGGAGGTGGAGCGCTCGCTGCGCGTCCTCGACGGTGCCGTGGCGGTGTTCGACGGCGTGGCCGGGGTGGAGCCGCAGACGGAGACCGTCTGGCGGCAGGCCAACAAGTACAACGTGCCCCGCATGTGCTTCGTCAACAAGATGGACCGCATGGGCGCCGACTTCTTCGGTGCGCTCGAGAGCATCATCGATCGGCTCGAGGCCAAGGTCGCCGTCATTCAGCTGCCCATCGGCGCCGAGGCCGAGTACCAGGGTGTGGTCGACCTCGTGACCATGCAGGCGTGGATCTGGTCCGGTGAGGAGCTGGGCGCGTCGTGGGACGTCGTCGACATCCCCGCGGAGCTCCAGGCCCAGGCCGACGAGTACCGCGAGAAGCTGATCGACGTCCTGGCCGAGACCAACGACGAGATCATGGAGAAGTTCCTCGAGGGTGAGGACCTGGACCCGACCCTCATCCGGGCGGCCCTCCGCGAGGCGACGATCCACCACGGTGTCGTCCCCGTCCTCAACGGCACGGCCTTCAAGAACAAGGGTGTGCAGCCGCTGCTGGACGCCGTGTGCTGGTACATGCCCTCGCCGCTCGACCTCCCGCCGGTCGAGGGCGTCGACCGCAAGGGCGAGCCGGTCTCCCGCAAGGCCGACACCTCGGAGCCGTTCTCGGCCCTGGCGTTCAAGATCATGACGGCGCCGCACGTCGGCAAGCTCACCTACTTCCGTGTCTACTCCGGGACGCTCGAGAAGGGCGGCACGGTGCTCAACACCCGTTCCGGCGACAAGGAGCGGATCGGTCGGCTGCTCGAGATGCACGCCAACGACCAGATCGAGCAGGAGGCCGTCTACGCCGGCGACATCGTGGCCGGCATCGGCGTCAAGAACACCCGGACGGGCGACACGCTCACCGATCCGTCGAACGTGATCGTGCTCGAGTCCCTCGAGTTCCCGGACCCGGTGATCCACGTGGCGGTCGAGCCCAAGACCAAGGCCGACCAGGACAAGATGTCCAAGGCGCTCTTCGCCCTCTCCGAGGAGGATCCGACCTTCCAGGTGCGGACCGACGAGGACACGGCCCAGACGATCATCTCGGGCATGGGCGAGCTGCACCTCGAGGTGCTCGTCGACCGCATGATGCGGGAGTTCAAGGTCGAGGCCAACGTCGGCAAGCCGCAGGTGGCCTACCGCGAGACCATCACCTCGGGCGTCAACAACCACACCTACCTCCACAAGAAGCAGACGGGTGGTTCCGGCCAGTACGCCAAGATCGTCCTGACCGTGGAGCCGGCGGGCCCCGGTGGCGGCTACGAGTTCAAGGACGCCATCACCGGTGGTCGCATCCCGAAGGAGTACATCCCCTCGGTCGACCACGGCATCCAGGAGGCCATGTCCACCGGCGTCCTGGCTGGGTTCCCGATCGTCGACGTCCACGTGAAGCTCGAGGACGGCGACTACCACGACGTCGACTCCTCGGAGATGGCGTTCAAGATCGCCGGGACGATGGGCTTCAAGGAGGCCCTCCGTCAGGCGTCGCCGGTGCTGCTCGAGCCGATCATGGCCGTCGAGGTCGTGACGCCCGAGGACTACATGGGCGACGTGATCGGTGACCTGAACTCCCGGCGGGGGAAGGTCGGCCGGATGGAGCAGCGGGGCAACAACCAGATCGTCACCGCCGAGGTGCCGCTGTCGGAGATGTTCGGCTACTCGACCGACCTGCGGTCCAAGACCCAGGGTCGGGCCACGTACACCATGCAGTTCCACAGCTACCAGCAGACGCCTCGGAACGTCCAGGAAGAGATCGTCGCTCGCGTCAACGGCCAGTGAGCCGCACGCAGCACCAGTCCACCAGCAACCACACGCTCTGAGTCAGAGCCAACCGGAAGGGGTTTTCCCGATGTCGAAGGAGAAGTTCGAGCGGAACAAGCCGCACGTGAACGTGGGGACGATGGGTCACATCGACCACGGGAAGACGACGTTGACGGCTGCGATCACGAAGACGT
>CAIQNH010000229.1 GCA_903873135.1 uncultured Actinomycetes bacterium | reverse complement strand
GGGCGAGAGGTTCACCTGCACCGAGAGCCGGTCCCCGGTGTGCGTGGTCGGCCAGGAGGCCGCGTCGGTGCACGCCCGGAGCATGATGTGGGTCGACAGCTCGGCGAGCACGCCCGAGTCCTCGGCGACGTCGATGAAGCTGCCGGCGTCCCACAGGCCGCCCTTCGGGTGACGCCAGCGCAGCAGCGCCTCTGCGCCGGTGGTCTGGCCGGTGGTCAGCCGGAACGCCGGCTGGTACCAGAGCTCGAGGCCGCCCCACTCCTCCAGACCGGCGGCGTCGAGGGTGGTCCGGAGGTCGGACTCGATCTGCTGGCGGCGGTCGACCTCGGACTGGAGCACCGAGTCGAAGGTGGCGACGGTGTCACGACCGTGCGACTTGGCGGCGTAGACGGCGGCGTCGGCCTGCTCGATCAACTGCTGGACGTCGTCGTGTCCGCCGGAGACCGCCACGCCCACGCTGGCGGTCGTCACCACCTCCACGCCGCTGACCGAGAACGGGTCGCGGAACGCCTCGACGATCCTCCAGGCGCTGCGGAGGGCGTCCTCGGCCCGGCGCAGGTCACGGCACACGACCACGAACTCGTCACCTCCGGTGCGGCTGAGCAGGTCCCCGCCGCGGACGACGGTGTGCAGTCGGTCGGCTGCGGCCCGCAGGAGCTCGTCGCCGGTCGAGTGGCCGAAGGAGTCGTTGACGTACTTGAAGCCGTCGAGGTCGACGGCGAGCAGGGCGACCGGTCGACCGCTGCGGGCCGCGGCCAGCATGGCCCGGCTCAGCTCGTGGCTGACCTCGGAGCGGTTGTCGAGTCCGGTGAGCGGATCCCTGCGGGCGAGCGAGACGAGGTGCTGCTCCCGGTGGTTGTGGTCGGTGATGTCCCTGATGGTGGCGATGGTGCCGCCCGAGGCGAGGGTCGTGGGGAGCGGCCGGACATCGAACTCGAGGAACCGGGACCCGTCGCCCACCCCGGTGTGCTCGAACACCACCTGTTCGTCCCGCTGGGTGGAAGCGTCGACGGCGCGGTGCCAGTGGGCGACGAGCGACTCCGGCAGGTCGAGGTCGTCCAGCGACGTACCGTTCTCCGTGGACCGGGGCCCGAGGAGTGCCGCGGCCTGCTGGTTGACGAACCTGACCCGCTCGTCGTCGTCGAGGTAGAGGATCCCGTCAGCGGTGCCGTCGAGGAGCACGTCGAGCTGCTCCCACAGTTTGGCCCCGCCGTCGTTGCCGACCCGCCGGGTCGCCGGCGGTGACGGTCGACTCCTGCGGGCGGAGTCGTCGAGCACGGTGGCCCACTGCAGGAGCACACCGTCACCGAGCCGGTGGGCCCGAACCGGTGCGCCGAACGGTGCCGTCTCGACGGGCCACGGCAGGTGCACGCTCGTGTCGACCCCGGTCTCGACGACTCGTCGGAGGGCGTCGAGGACGGCCTCGGTGTCGCTGCGCACCGCTCCGTCGGACCGGGTGTGGCGCAGGGTGGTGTGGGCCAGCTCGTCGCCGTCGAGCCCCAGCGCCTCGCAGGCGGCCCGGTTGGCGAACCGCCAGGCGAAGTCGGTCATCGAGCCGTCGTCGTCGCGGACAGTCGCCAGGGCGGCGACGGGCTCCAGGTGGTCGAGCACCTCGCTGAGGAAGCCGACCGAGAGCAGCGCCGGCGGCTCGTCGGGCGCTGCGGGACCGGGCGGGATCGACGTCGGCGTGGTCATGTGCTGGTTGCTCCTCCGTGGTGGGGCGTGACGGTGGTACCCGTCACCGTCCGCTCAGGTGACACGCATCGGGCCGGGGCCGGGCACCAACAGGGACCGAGGTCCCGACCCCCTCCGGTTGCGGGCCGTCGGGGGCGCTCGTAGCGTCCGCGGACGGAGCGGCGGTGGTCGCCGGGGCGGACAGGAGGCTCGACGTGCTGAGACGGGAGGACTTCGGTCCCGGGTTCACCTGGGGTGTGGCCTCGGCGGCGTTCCAGGTGGAGGGTGCCTGGGACGCCGACGGCAAGCGGCCGTCGGTGTGGGACGACGCGGGCCGCGACGGACGGATCCGCGGCGGCCGGGTGGGCGACACGGCGATCGACACCTACCACCGCCTGGACGAGGACCTCGACCTGATCGCGGCGCTCGGCGTGGACGCCAACCGGTTCTCGGTGAGCTGGCCCCGGGTCTTCGGCGACGGCCGGGGACCGTGGAACCCTGCCGGCGGTGACTACTACGACCGGCTCGTGGACGGGTGCCTGGCCCGCGGTCTGGAGCCGTGGCTGACGGTGCACCACTGGGACCTGCCGTCGGCACTGCAGCGGGAGGGTGGCTGGACCAGGCGGGGGATCGTCGAGGACTTCGCCGAGTTCGCCGTGGCCGTGGCCGAACGCTTCGGGGACCGGGTGCGCCACTGGATGGTGTTCAACGAGCCGCTGTCGGTCGTCGGCCACATCGCCGCCGGGATCCACACGCGGCCCGGGCCGCACCCGATGCAGGCCCTGTCGTCGCTGCACCACATGAACCTGGCGTGCGCCGAGGCCGGTCGCCGGATGCGGGACGTGCTCGGGGCCGACGCCCGGATCGGGACGACGAACGTGTTCACGCTCGGCGCGCCGTTCGACGCCACCGGGTCGCTGCGGAAGGCGCAGCGCCGGTTCGAGGCGTTCGCCGTCGACTCGTTCCTCGACCCGGCGGCGGGACGGGGGTACCCGTTCGCCGAGAGCGTGTTCCTCAAGCCGCTGCGGCGCTACGTGCGCGACGGCGACGTGGAGGCCATGACGTTCGACTACGACTTCATGGGGTTGCAGTACTACGGGCCGCTGCCGCTGCGCCGACTGCCGCTCGTCGGCGGTGTCCCCGTGCCGACCCTCCGGTCGGCCGAGGCCAACGTGCGGTCGTCGGTCGGCATCCCGGTGGAGTCCGACGGACTGCTGGAGCTGCTGCGCCGGTACTCGACGCACCCGGCGTGCAAGCGGATCGTGATCACGGAGTCCGGGTTCGGGATGAACGACCGGCTGGTCGACGGCCGGGTGCGCGACGACCTGCGCGTCTGGTACGCCCGGACCCACCTGGAGGCGGTGCGGACCGCCGTGCGCGAGGGGCTCCCGGTCGACGGGTTCTTCCAGTGGTCCTACGCCGACAACATCGAGTGGGTGCTGGGCCGGGACGCCCGGTTCGGGCTGGTGTACGTGGACTACGACGACGACTTCCGGCGGATCCCCAAGGACTCCTACCGCTGGTTCCAGGAGTTGCTCACGAGCGACACCGGCGTCGACTGACGTCGGATGGGTGCGGCCTAGGGTCGGGACGTGCGACTCCACCACCCGACGCCGTTCTCCAACCGCTGGCGGGCGAAGTGGATCTGGGCCGGTCGCCCCCCGATCGCCACCGAGACCGCCACCCGGCCGGTGCTGGCCGACCCGATCGACCGGGTGGTGCTCCTGCGCCGGGTGGTGGACCTCGAGGTCGTCCCGTCCGTCGCCCCGTGCCGGCTCTGGTCCGACGGCCGCCACGTCCTGCGCGTCAACGGGGTCGAGGTGGCCCGCGGGCCGGTGCGCTCCGATCCGCGCCGGGCCCACTACGACACGGTGGACCTGGCTCCCCACCTGCACCCGGGCCGCAACGTGCTGGCCGTGGTCGCCCGGCACTTCGGTCGGTCGACCTCGTGGTGGACCCCGGTGCCGCCGTCGTACACGCTCGGCGGTGGATCGGTCGTCCTCGAGGCGCTCGTCGGTGACGAGTGGGTGGTGTCCGACCGCGAGTGGCGGGCCGCGCCCGGGGAGGCCTGGAGCCCGGTGCCGGTGCCCGGCGACGTGGCGTGCCTGCCGGTCGAGTCGTTCGACGCCCGCCGGTACCCACACGGTTGGGACCTGCCCGACCACGACGGCGTCGGCTGGCGTCGGGCGGCCGAGCTGGTGCCGGTCCACACGGGGGCGCACGCCGACCCGCACCCGCCGAGCGAGCCCTTCGGGGTGCTGCGACCGCCGGTGCGGGTCGCGTTCCCCGGTGGCGCCGTCCACGAGGGTGCGCTCGTCCACTCGGCGTTCGTCGACGCCACCGAGGCGCTCGACGACCCGGTCCTGCAGGTCGTCGCCGACCAGACGGCGAAGCGCCGGGGCGGCTCCACGCAGGGTGACGTGCCACCGGCGGGTCCAGCGGGCCTCGTGGAGCTGCGCTCGTTCGACCTGGGACGCATCGCCGCCGGCACGGTGCGACTGCGCGTCGAGGCCCCCGCCGGGACGGTGGTCGACCTGGCGGGCAGCGAGCACGTGGACGACTCCGGATCGCTCGTGTCGCTCGGTCAGCACTCCGGGCTGCGGTACGTCTGCGCGGGTGGGGGACCCGAGGAGTTCGAGTCGCTCGACGTGATCGGCGCCCAGCACCTCCACGCATCGCTCCGCCGACCCGACGGCGTCGACGATGCCGTGTCGCTGCGGGTGTCGATCGCGGACCGGCACCGGCCACGCCCCGAGGGCGCCACGTTCGAGTGCTCCGACCCGCTGCTGGAGGAGATCTGGCGGGTCGGACTGCGGACCGTCGACCTCTGCGCCCTCGACGCGTACGTGGACTGTCCGACTCGGGAGCAACGGGCGTGGACCGGTGACTCGGTCGTGCACCAGATGGTCGACCTGGTCGCCAACCCGGACTGGTCCATGCCGCGCTGGCACCCGGAGCTCGCCGCCCAGACCCGCGACGACGGGATGCTCGTCATGTCGGCGGCCTCGGACTTCGCGCTCGACGACCGGACGTTCGTGCCGGACTGGTCGCTGCACTGGATCCGGTCCGTGCACCACCTGTACCGGTACACGGGCGACCGGGAGCTGGTCGCGGAGCTGCTGCCCGTGGCGGTCCGCGCGCTGCGGTGGTTCGAGCCGTACCTCGACGACGACGGCCTGCTGTGCGACGTGAGCGGGTGGGTCCTGCTCGACTGGTCGAGCGTCCACTCCCGGGGGTGCTCCTCGACCCTCAACGCGCTGTGGGCGCGGGCGCTCGAGGACGCTGCCGAGCTGGCGGCCTGGCTGGGGGACGAGGGCACCGTCGAGTGGGCCACCGCTCGCCGGCGGGCCGTGGCGGCGGCGTTCGACCGGTTCTGGGACGACTCCCGGGGGGTGTACGTGGACCACGTGGTCGACGGCGAGGTGCGTCGTGCCGCAGCGCAGCACCCGGGCGCGGCCGCGCTGGCGGCGGGCATCGTCCCGGCCGAACGGGTGGCGCGTGTGGCGGAGCGCCTCGTGGACCGGGACCGGCTGGTGCGGCACTCGTGGGTGATGGACCCCCTCACCGCGGACGGTGCCGGCGACGGCTTCGTCCACCTGGTGAACGGCTACCCCGAGCCGGACTGGGACGTCGAGCAGCAGATGGTCGAGGCGCAGCCGTTCTTCCGCTACGTGCTCCACGACGGACTGGCCCGGGCGGGTCGAGCCGACCGGGTGGCCGACCTGTGTCGCGACTGGTCCGTGTTCCTGGACGCCGGCGAGACCACGTGGCCGGAGTGCTGGACCGGCGGGACCCGGTGCCACGGGTGGTCGTCGACGCCGACCCGCGACCTGGTCGTGCACACGCTCGGGATCACCCCGGCCGAGCCGGGCTACGCGGCGGTGCGCGTCGCGCCGGCGCTGGGCGACCTGGAGTGGGCGCGCGCCGTGGTGCCGACCCCGCACGGTCCGGTGACCGTCGAGGCGCACCGCGACGGCACCGTCGAGGTGGACAGCCCGGTGCCCGTCGTCGGCGCCGACCCGCCCGGCTGAACGCGCTGCGCTCCGGTCGCCGGCTGGGGCGGGATGCGCGGCGACGCAGACCAGGTGCTACGGTCTGCGGGTCCGGTCACGTGACCGGGCGGACGTGACCGGTCGTCTTCTGGGCCGGTCGTCTCGGTCCGCAGCCCGTCGGCTCCCCCCAAACCGCCGTCGGGTCTGGTCCTCCACGGTCCTGCTGCTGCTCGAGCCCCAGCGTTCACCGAGGAGTGCAGCCCGCACCGACGCGGGCGATCGGAGTACCAGCCATGACCACCTTCGCCGAACTCGGCCTGTCCGAGGACCTGACGCGCCGCCTGGACGCACAGGGGCTCACCGAACCCACGCCCGTCCAGGAGGCGAGCATCCCCGAGCTGCTCGCCGGAGACGACCTGGCGGCCGAGGCGCCGACGGGTTCCGGGAAGACCCTGGCGTTCGGCCTGCCCCTGCTGCAGCGCTGCGGCGTGGGGGAGTCCCGTCGACCGGCCGCGCTCGTCCTGACCCCGACCCGGGAGCTCGCCACCCAGATCACCGACGTCCTCGTGCCGCTCGCCGGCCGTGACGGCCCGTCCGTGGCCGCCGTGTTCGGCGGCGTCGGGATCGGCCCGCAGGTCCAGCGTCTGCGCCGCGGCGTGGACCTGGTGGTCGGCTGCCCGGGACGGATCGAGGACCTGCTCGAGCGGGGTGACCTGCGACTCGACGCCGTGGAGTTCGTCGTGGTGGACGAGGCGGACCGCATGTCGGACGTGGGGTTCCTCCCTGCGATCCGACGCCTGCTGGCCCTCACCCCCCGCGACCGGCAGACGGCGCTGTTCTCGGCGACGCTCGGCGGACCAGTGGGCGCGCTCATCGAGGAGCACCAGCGCTCGCCGCGCGTGGTGCGGGTGGCGGCACCGGAGTCGACCGGACCGGGCGCCACGCACCTCGCAGTGATCGCGGAGCCGGCCGACCGCACCCGGGTGACCGCGGAGATCGTCCGGGCCGCCGGTCCGACGATCGTGTTCTGCCGGACCCGTCACCGGGCCGACCGGATGGCCCGCCAGCTCGACAAGTTGGGCGTGTCGGCCCAGCCGATCCACGGTGGCCGAAGCCAGGCGCAGCGGACCCGGGCGCTCGACGCACTCCACGAGGGACGGATCCAGGCGCTGGTCGCCACCGACGTGGCCGCCCGAGGCATCCACGTGGACGACCTGGCCTGCGTGGTCCACGTCGACGCGCCCGAGGACACCGAGACCTACGTGCACCGCTCCGGCCGAACGGGTCGTGCGGGTGCCACCGGAGTGGTGGTGAGCCTGGTGGACCGCACCGCGGTGCGGTCGGGCCGCCTCCGCCGGTCGCCCGCGCCCCAGGAGGTGGCGGTGACGCTCGTCGATCCGTCGGACCTGTCGGAGTGCGTGCGGAACGCCGCTCCCGAGCTCGCCGCTCCACGTCCGGCTCGTCCGGCCCAGCGGTCCTCGGGGGACCGATCGCACGGGGGGTCCCGCAACGGTTCGGGCCGCGGGTCCCGGAACGGCTCGGGTCGGGGGCCCCGGAACGGTTCGGGTGGCGGCTCGCGGAGCGGACCGCGTGGTGGGTCCCGGAACGGTTCGGGTGGTGGGTCCCGGAACGGTTCGGCCACCGGGTCCCGGAACGGTTCGGGTGGCGGCTCGCAGAGCGGACCGCGTGGCGGGTCCCGGAACGGTTCGGGTGGTGGGTCCGGAGGACGGTCGGCCGGTCAG
>CAIQNH010000228.1 GCA_903873135.1 uncultured Actinomycetes bacterium | reverse complement strand
GACAACTTCGTCGGCACCGTCGACCGGGTCGCCGAGCAGGCACAGGCCTACCTGGACGCCGGCTGCTCCGAGTTCATCCTGTGGTTCCGTGACGCGCCGTCGCAGCGGTCGCTCACCGCCTGGATGGAGGGCGTCGTCCCCCAGCTCCGGCCCTGATCCCCTCCAGGCGGTGACCTCGTTGCCGACGACGCGACCCGGAACGCTTCCGCGGGAGCACCTCCCCCACGCTCGGTGACGCCGTGAGTGCCAGATCCCGCACCCGGTGACCGAGGCGCTCTCGCGGGAGCAGGGATCACGCTGTCTCAGGACCTGACACGCACGTCAGGTACTGTGCACCCCATGACGAGACGAGTGGCGATCGTCGGAGCGGCGCTCTCCGACACCGGACGGGTCGACGACCTGACCCCGTTCCACCTGCACAGCCAGGCCGTCCGGCGGGCGGTCGAGGACTCGGGCCTCAGCAAGGACGACGTCGACGGCTTCGCCTCCAACGGCACCGGGACCCTCCCCCCGATCGAGGTCGCCGAGTACCTGGGCCTGCGGCCCCGGTGGATCGACTCGACCGGGGTCGGTGGCGGCACGTGGGAGGTCATGGCCGCCCACGCCGTCGATGCGATCCAGCAGGGTCACGCCGACGTGGTCGTCCTCTCCTACGGGTCGACGACACGGGCCGACCTGAAGAAGGGTCGCCGCACGGCCAACCTGAGCTTCGGCGCCCGGGGCCCGCTGCAGTACGAGGTGCCCTACGGCCACACCCTCATCGCCAAGTACGGCATGTCGACCCTGCGGCACATGCACGAGTACGGCACGACCATCGAGCAGCTCGCCGAGATCGCCGTGTCCTCCCGCTACAACGCCGGGTTCAACCCCGACGCCTACTACCGCGACCCGATCACCGTGGAGGAGGTGCAGTCCGGCCGCATGATCGCGGACCCGTTCACCAAGCTGCACTGCTGCATCCGCTCCGACGGCGGGTGCGCCGTGGTGCTCGCCGCCGAGGACCGGGTCCCCGACACGCGTCACCGACCGGTGTGGGTGCTCGGCTCCGGGCAGTTCGGCAGCCACACCTCGATGTCGCAGTGGCCCGACTTCACCACCGGGCCGGCGGCCGTCAGCGGGGCGCAGGCCTTCGCGCAGGCCGGGCTGACCCCCGACGAGATGGACCTGGCGTGCGTGTACGACGCGTTCACGTTCATGCTGCTCGTGACGATCGAGGACCTGGGCTTCTGCGCCAAGGGTGAGGGCGGGGCGTTCCTCGCCGACGGCCGCATGCGGTTGGGCGGCGACCTGCCCGTCAACCCCGACGGCGGCGGGCTCTCCGCGTGCCACCCCGGCATGCGGGGGCTGTTCCTGCTGGTCGAGGCCACCCGGCAGCTGCGGCACCAGTACGCCGAGGAGGGTGCGCCCGAGCGTCAGGTCCCCGACGCCGAGCTCGCGGTCGCCTCTGGCACGGGCGGGTGGTTCTGCTCCAACGGCACGCTGGTGCTCGGCCGGGGCTGAGCCCCTCAGGCCGGACGGAACACCGGCGTGACCCCTCAGGCCGGACGGAACACCGGCGTGACCCCTCAGGCCGGACGGAACACCGGCATGCGGCGCTCGCCGTCGAACTGCTGGAAGGCCACGGTGACCGGATCACCGATCGCCACCTCCTCGGCGGTGCAGTCGACCAGGCGGGTCATCATGCGTGGACCCTCCTCGAGCTCGACCACGGCGGCGACGTAGGGCACCTCGGGGCCGAATGGCGGCAGGTCGTTCACGTAGACCGTGGAGTGGGCGTAGACCGTGCCGCGGCCGGAGGCCTCGACCCACTCCACGTCCTCGCTCCAGCAGCTCGGGCAGAACGGCCGGGGGTAGTGGTGGACGGCGCCGCACGCACCGCACCGCTTCACGAGCAGGCGACCCTGGTCGGCGGCGTCCCAGTACGGCTGCGACTCGTCCTCGACGACCGGCTGGTCGAACCGG